>NZ_CAUVXI010000082.1:0-7695 GCF_963555845.1 Protofrankia sp. Cas8
CCGCGGGGACTTCGTCACTCTGGTGGACGAGGCTCACCGGCGCGGCATCCGGATCATCGCGGACCTGGTCATGAACCACACGTCCGACCAGCACCCCTGGTTCCAGGCGTCCCGCACCGACCCGGAGGGCCCCTTCGGCAACTTCTACGTGTGGTCGGACACGGACGACAAGTTCCCGGACGCACGGATAATCTTCGTCGACACGGAGAAGTCGAACTGGACGTGGGACCCGGTGCGTGGGCAGTACTACTGGCACCGTTTCTTCGCCCACCAGCCTGATCTCAACTACGACAACCCCGACGTCCAGGAGGCGATGCTCGAGGTCCTGCGATTCTGGCTCGACCTCGGGATCGACGGCTTCCGCCTGGACGCGGTCCCCTACCTCTATGTGCGGGAGGGGACCAACGGCGAGAACCTGCCCGATACCCATGAGTATCTGCGACGGATCCGCAAGGAGGTGGACGCGAAGTACGCCGATCGGGTCCTTCTTGCCGAGGCGAACCAGTGGCCCTCGGACGTGGTCGAGTACTTCGGCAACGACGACGAGTGTCACATGGCATTCCACTTCCCATTGATGCCGCGTATCTTCATGGCGGTCCGCCGGGAATCCCGTTATCCCATCTCGGAGATCCTGGCGCAGACCCCGGAGATTCCGCCGAACTGCCAGTGGGGAATATTCCTGCGCAACCACGATGAGCTGACCCTGGAAATGGTCACCGACGAGGAGCGCGACTACATGTACACCGAGTACGCGAAGGACCCGCGTATGAAGGCGAACATCGGGATACGCCGCCGGCTGGCGCCGCTGCTGGACAACAGCCGTGACCAGATGGAGCTGTTCACCGCGCTGCTGCTGTCGCTGCCCGGCTCGCCGGTCATCTACTACGGCGACGAGATCGGGATGGGCGACAACATCTACCTGGGCGACCGGGACGGCGTCCGAACTCCGATGCAGTGGTCACCGGACCGCAATGCCGGCTTTTCGACCGGCGATCCGGCCCGGCTGTACCTGCCGCCGATCATGGACCCGGTATACGGCTACCAGGCGCTCAACGTCGAGGCCGAGCAGCGGATGCCGACGTCCTTCCTCTCCTGGACACGCCGGATGATCGAGGTGCGGAAGAGGCATCCCGTCTTCGGCCTCGGCACATACGAGGAGCTGCCCGCGTCCAATCCGTCCGTCTTCGCCTTTGTGCGAGAATTCGGCGATGACCGGGTACTGTGCGTGGCCAACCTATCGCGTTTCGCACAGCCGGTCGAACTTGATCTACGGCGGTTCGTCGGACTGGTTCCGGTCGAGTTGCTGGGCGGCGTGCACTTCCCGCCGATCGGTGAACTGCCCTACCTACTGACCTTGCCCGGTCACGGACATTACTGGTTCGCGCTCACCCGACCGGGGGAATTCACCCCCTGACGAACCAATGCCTACGATCGATAAATCGGGTGACGACGCGCGGGAGGGCGATGACGGTGGGCGATGATTCTGACCTGGTCGACCTCCTGACCTCCTGGCTGCCGCGGCAACGCTGGTTCGCGGGCAAGGGACGGCCCTGGGGCGGCCTGCGCATCATCGGGGACGTGCACCTGTCCGACCGTCTCCGGCACCTGGTCGTGGAGGTCCGCTACACCGATCGCGGACCGATCGATCACTACCAGGTGCCGCTGGTCACCCGGCCGGACGCGCCCTACGGGCACGAGAGCTTCCTGCTCGGAAAGGCCGCGGACGGTCTGGTGTACGACGGCCTGCACGACCCGGACGGCAGCGCCGCCCTGCTGGCGTTCATTCAGGGCGACAAGGCCCACGACGGTCTGGTGCCGCACACGCTGGAGGAGCTGGAAACGTTGCCCGCCCACGCGGTCGGGGCCGAGCAGTCCAACACCTCGATCGTCTACGGCGACGCCTATATCCTGAAGGTCTTCCGGCGGCTGTGGGTCGGCGGCAACCCGGATCTGGAGATCACCCGTGCGCTCGCCGATGCCGGCAGCGTCCATGTGGCCCGCCCGGTCTCCTGGCTGGACGGCATCCTCGACGGAGTCACCACCACCTTCGCGTTCATGCAGGAGTTCATGCGCAGCGGCACCGAGGGCTGGCGGCTCGCCCTCACCAGCGTCCGCGATCTCTACGCCGAGGTGGACCTGCATGCCGACGAGGTCGGCGGGGACTTCGCGGCCGAGTCCGAGCGCCTCGGCGCCGCCACCGCGCAGGTGCACGACCTGCTCGCGGACGTGCTGCCCACCGCGGTCGGTGACGCCGGGAGCCTGCGAGCGGAAGCGGTGCAGATGCACCGCCGGCTGGACGCCGCGATCGAGGCCGTGCCGGAACTGCGATCCTTCGAGGCGGGGCTGCGCGAGTCGTTCGACGAACTCGCCCATCGCCGGCATCCGGTCACGCTGCAACGCATTCACGGGGACTACCATCTTGGTCAGGTCCTACGGGTCGACTCGGGGTGGGTGCTGTTCGACTTCGAGGGGGAACCAGCGCGCCCGGTTGCCGACCGGACGGCGCTACAGTCCATCCATCGTGACGTCGCCGGCATGCTCCGGTCGTTCGACTACGCGGCCCAGTCGATGTTGTTGGAACGGGAGGGCGAGTCGGCGCTGAGCTACCGCGCGCAGGAATGGGCGACGCGCAACCGCGACGCCTTCTGCGCCGGGTACGCCGGCGTCGGCGGGTATGACCCACGCGAGGACACGGTTCTGCTGCGGGCTTTCGAGCTCGACAAGGCCGTGTACGAAGTCGTCTACGAGGCGCGGCACCGACCGTCGTGGCTGCCGATCCCGCTCGGTTCGGTCGAACGACTGACGTCCACGAGCGGATGATCGTTTTTTACTAAGGATGGCGTGTTGTCCATGATCATATCTGACGACGCGGTGGGCGGCCCCGGCCGGGATCATCCGCACGATCTTTCTGACAGCAACTCCACCGGCACCGGCTCGCGGCGCGTCGCGGTAGCCGAGCATGGCGCGAGCGCCGACCAGGAGAAGCGCCCACCCGCGTCCCTGCTCGTTGAGGATGCCGATCTTGAACGGCTCGTGAGCGGCGCGCATCACGATCCACACAGCGTGCTCGGCGCCCATCCCCACGGTGATCACACGATCGTGCGGGCGCTGCGACCGGACGCGGTGGGAGTCGTCGTCCTCACCGGTGGTGAACGCCACGAATGCACCCGGCTACACAGCGGCGGGGTGTTCGCTGTGGCACTGCCCACCAGTACGGTCCCGGACTACCGGCTCGAGGTCAGGTACTGCGACGCGACGCACGTCGTCGACGATCCCTACCGGTTCCTGCCGACCCTCGGGGAGATGGACCGCCATCTCATCGGTGAAGGCCGCCACGAGCAGCTCTGGCGGGCGCTCGGCGCGCGGGTGCGACGCTACCCGAGCACGGCCGGCGACATCAGTGGTGTCGGTTTCGCCGTGTGGGCGCCGAACGCGCGCGGCGTCCGGGTGGTGGGCGACTTCGACTTCTGGGACGGCCGGGCCTACCCGATGCGCTCGCTGGGTGCCGCGGGCGTGTGGGAGCTGTTCGTACCCGACATCGGCAGCGGCTGCCGTTACAAGTACGAGATCCTCGGTTTCGACGGCGTCTGGCGGCAGAAGGCCGATCCGCTCGCGCTGCACACCGAGATCCCGCCGGCCACGGCGAGCGTCGTCTTCGAGTCGGAATACACCTGGGGTGACCAGGAATGGCTCGAGCGCCGCGGCAACACCCCGTGGCATGCCGCGCCGATGTCGGTCTACGAGGTGCATCTGGGCTCCTGGCGCCGGGGGCTGTCCTACCGGGAGCTCGCCACCGAGCTTGTGGACCACGTGCGTGAGCTGGGGTTCACCCACGTCGAGCTGATGCCGGTCGCCGAACATCCCTTCGGCGGCTCCTGGGGCTACCAGGTGTCGGCCTACTACGCCCCTACGTCACGGTTCGGTGACCCCGATGACTTTCGCCATCTCGTCGACCAGCTTCACCAGGCCGGCATCGGCGTCATCGTCGACTGGGTACCCGCGCACTTTCCCCGCGACATCTGGGCCCTGGGCCGATTCGACGGCACGCCGCTGTATGAGCATCCCGATCCGCGGCGCGGTGAACAGCCCGACTGGGGAACCTACGTCTTCGACTTCGGCCGGCCCGAGGTACGCAACTTCCTGGTCGCGAACGCGGTGTACTGGTTCGAGGAGTTCCACATAGACGGGCTGCGGGTCGACGCCGTCGCGTCCATGCTCTACCTCGACTACTCCAGACCCGACGGTGGCTGGGTACCCAACATCCACGGTGGCCGGGAAAACCTGGAAGCCGTGTCATTCCTGCAGGAGACCACCGCGACGGTCTACCGGCGCGTACCGGGCGTACTCATGATTGCCGAGGAGTCGACGGCATGGCCCGGCGTCACCCGGCCGACCCATCTCGGCGGCCTGGGTTTCGGCTTCAAGTGGAACATGGGTTGGATGCACGACACGCTGGACTATCTCTCGCGGGCGCCGGTATTTCGCGCATATCACCACCATCAGCTCACGTTCTCCATGATGTATGCCTACTCGGAGAACTTCATCCTTCCGCTCAGCCATGACGAGGTGGTGCACGGGAAGGGTTCCCTGGTCGGCAAGATGCCCGGTGACCGCTGGCAGCAACTGGCCAACCTGCGCGCACTCTACGGATACATGTGGGCGCACCCGGGCAAGCAGGTGCTGTTCATGGGCGGCGAGTTCGGCCAGGACGCCGAGTGGTCCGAAGCCCGGTCACTGGACTGGTGGCACCTCGACGATCCACCCCACCGCGGAGTGTCCACGCTGGTGCGGGATCTGAACCGGACCTACCGGGCCATGCCCGCCCTGTGGGAACAGGACACCTCTCCCGACGGCTTCTCCTGGATCGACGCCAACGACGCCGAGGACAACGTGTTCTCCTTCCTGCGGTGGGCCGACCGCGACGCGACATCCCAGCGCCGGCCGATCGGTACGGTGCTGGCCTGCGTCACCAACTTCGCGGGCGTCGCGCACCGTGACTACCGACTCGGCCTACCGTTCAGCGGCCGCTGGCGCGAGGTTCTCAACACCGACGCCACCGACTATGCGGGCAGCGGTCTGGGGAACCTGGGCGCGGTGATCGCCGTCGATACCACCCACCACGGCCAACCCGCATCCGTGACGCTGACCGTGCCCGCGCTGGCAACCCTCTGGCTGGCCTACGAGCACGACGACCGGCCCTGATCCCCAGGGTGGCCGGCCACGCCCCGCCGCATCACGAGTCGGGCGGCGGGACGTGGCCGGCAGCGCACCAGGCCGGCAGCGAACCACACAACCGGCAGGATGCCAGCCACCGACAGCCGGTCAGTGCCAGCCGGTCAGTGCCAGAACCTGCGGCCTCCGGGCGCGCGATCTGACAATCGTCGCGCACCCTTTGGCCCTCTAGAAGAGGGCGGCTGACAGCGCTCGACGCGCGGGTGCGACCGCCGGCTCGGAATCACCGAGCGCCTCGAACAGACTGACCAGATGGGCCCGCACACGTTCCCGCTCGTCGCCTGCGGTCCGCCGGACCACGCCGACGAGCCGGGTCAGGCCCGTTTCGATCTCACCCTTCGCGACCAGGACATCGGCCAGCATGATGGCCGCCTCGACGTCATCGGGATCGGCCGACAGCCGGCTGCGCAACGCGGCCACGTCGATCGTGGCCACCCGCTGGAAGAGTTCGACCCGGGCTAGCCCAAGCGTGGCGTCCACGTCATCAGGGGCCTGCGCCAGCCGGCGGCGGTAGGCCTGCGCCGCGGTGTCGAGGTCGCCCTTGGCGAGCGCCTCCTCGGCGGCGCTGTGGTCCTCCTCCGCCGCGGCGTCAGCCGGCCCGCCCGCCAAGCCCGCGGCCGCCTCGTCGACAAGTGCCAACAGCTGGTCGAGCCAGCTGCGGACCTCGGCTTCGGGAACCGCCCCGGTGAACTCGCCGATGATCTGACCCCCGACGACCGCCTTGACCGCGGGGATGCCCTGGACGCCGGCTGCCTGGGCGAGCTGTGGGTTCGCGTCCACATCGATCTTCGCGAGCACCCAGCGCCCGGTGTCGGCCTCGGCGAGGCGCTCAAGGATGGGGCTGAGCTGCTTGCACGGGCCGCACCACGCTGCCCAGAAATCGACCACGACCGGGACCTGCAGGGACCGTTGCAGGACCTCGGCCTCGAACGTCTCCTCGGTGACGTCCAGAACGACGGGTTGCCCCGCGGACCCGTTGCGCGCCGGGCCGGAGTCGGCGCCCGCGGCACTCGCCGGGGATCGCGTCGGCGCGGGTTTGGGGTCGAGCGGGACCGCGCCGGCAAAGCGGAGACTGGCGAGCTCGTTGGGAATCCGTGGATCCCCGGCCGCTGCGTTCCTCGACCCGGGCGGTACCGATCGTGGCGAACGGGACCCAGGTGACATGGTTGACCTCCGTGGCATGGCTCCATCGTTGCATCTGAACAGCGAAACCGGACACGGCCTACGCGGACCGGATGCCTACGATGCGTGCATCTCCCCATTTTGACCCGGCTGGGACGCAGGGATCAGCTGGAATGCAGTCCTCAGCCAGGAGGTGGGGCCGGGCTCCGCCAGCGCTCCGGGGACTGCGGCCTCCGGACGTGCGATCTGACGATGGCCCTGGGCCATGCCCTGCCTCACCGGGCCGGGCCTTCGCGTGCCGTCGCGGGGGTGCCTCACCCCGTAGGGCGGCCCTGGCAGGATCGTGCGTTACGACACCCATGATCGAACCAAGGTCGTGAGGATGAGTGTGCCCGAGCACGCGTTACCCGTTGACCCCGGGGTCGAGCTGGCGGCGTTCCGCCGTGGCCTAACTGGCTCCTTCACCCGCCGCGGTGGCGGATGTGCAGGTCGGCGCGTGGAGGTCGGCGGGTGGCCGCGCGGATGTGTAGCCGCTGTGACAGCGACGCGAGGCGCCGCCTGGCGCCGGCAGACCCTGGACGAACGTCCGGCGCCGACCACTTAGTGGGTAGTCGGCCCGGCACGAGTGGATGGTTGACATACATTTTCCGCCCGAAAACCGGCCCCTCCTGACGTCTTCCTTCCACTCGTCGCACCGAAGGGAATGCGGATCAAGGAGTGGGGTTGGGCTGCGTAGATCGCGAAGCGATGGACGGGAGCGATGCGACGAGGTACGTGCCCCGGCCCCGCGACGCCGCGTCCCCTATTGCCGGTCTCTCCTAGCCTTCCAGACGCCGTTCGATCGATGCGACCTTCGTCCGCAACGCGTCCGTGACCCCCGGGCGGATGTCGGCCTTGAGCACGAGGCTGACCCGGCCGGATCGGGCGGCAACCGCGTCCACCGCCCGCTGTACGACGGCCATGACCTCCCCCCACTCCCCCTCGATCGTGGTGAACATCGCCGTCGTCTCGTTGGGCAGGCCGCTGGCGCGTACCACCCGCACGGCTTCGGCGACCAGGTCGCCGACATCCTCGCCGGTCCCGATCGGTGTCACGCTGAAGGCCACAAGCATGCTCCACACCTACCACGCCGCCCGGACGGTCTGTCGCCCAGGGACACCCGCGGGCACACACGGACACCCACGGGCACACACGGACACCCGCGGGCACAGGCGAAGAACTCAGGATCTCGCGTACGTTGACCCACCGGGAGAATGCCACCCTCCGCAACATTCCAGGTCCGCAGACGACACAGTCGGACCTTCAACCAAACCCGGGACAACGCTCTCTGACGGCACGCCC
>NZ_CAUVXI010000082.1:8309-19794 GCF_963555845.1 Protofrankia sp. Cas8
TACCATTGCCCGCCGTGGAGTGGACGACGCGGGACGACGAGGCATAGGTGGTTCCACGGACCCTCCTTGACGCACTGACCAGCCTGGTGATACTGGTCGGCGCGGATGGTCGCGTGCTCGATGCCGGAGCCGCGGCCAGAACCTTCCTCGGCGAGCGGTTGGCTGGAACCGAACCGGTCCACCTCGGGGACCTGGCCGACGTGGTCGAGCCCTCGGCACGGGTCCGGCTGCGCGATGTCGTGCCGCGCGCGCTGGCCCGCACCGGGCAGTGGCGGGGAACCGTCGACCTCCTCGACGCCGCGGCCAACGTGGCGCCGTTCCAGGTGTCGGTGCGGGTCGACCCGTCAGGCGCCATCGTGATCGTCGCTCATGACACCGAGGACGTCCGCGCCCGGGAAACCGCCGAACGGGAGTCCCGGGCCAAGGACGAGTTCATCGCACGCCTCGGCCACGAGCTGCGCACCCCGCTCAACGCCGTGCTGGGTTTCGCCCAACTTCTGGAGCTCGAACCACTGCCGGCAGAGCTGCACGAGGACGTCGAACGCATCATCACCGGTGGCCGGCACATGCAGGCCCTCATCGACGACGTGCTCGATCTCGCCCGGCTGCAAGCCGGGCGCGGTGACATCAGAAAGGGACCCGTCAACGTCCTGGAGATCGTCCATGGTGTCGTCGAGCTGGTCGAACCGCTCGCGGAGCAACGCGGCATCCGCCGGGTCATCTCGCCGGCCGAGCCGCTGGTCGCCGACGCCGACCGCCGCCGGCTGTGGCAGGTCCTGCTCAACCTGGTCGGCAACGCGCTGAAGTACGGACGCGAGGGCGGCACCCTGCGGGTGGGCATCGTGCCCATCACCGGAGCCCGGGTCCGGATCGAGGTCGAGGACGACGGCAACGGACTCCCACCCGAGGCCATGGACCGGCTGTTCCGGCCGTTTGAACGGCTCGGAGCCGAACGAACGGGCGTCGAGGGTAGTGGACTGGGTCTGGCGCTATCCCACGCTCTGGTCACGGCGATGGGGGGTGTCCTGACGGCGGCAAGCCGTTTCGGGGTCGGCAGTGTCTTCGCGGTCGTCCTGGACACCGTCGACGTCCGTTTCGACGATGACGACGACGACGACTTCGACGGATTCGGTCCGGGACCCGGATACGGACACGGATACGGACACGGATACGGATACGGACACGGCCCGGACCACGGGTTCGGGCCGGCGCCGGCTGTCCTGGCCGCCCGATCGGACGCAGCGTCGCGCCACGTCGGTTATCCCCGGGTCGTACACGTCAGTGGTGATCCCGCGACCCGGACGATGGTCACACACGTGCTACGCAACACCCTCGGCGCGGACACGGTCTCGGTGCCGCGGGCCGCGCTGGCCCTCGACGCGGTCCGGCGGTCCCGACCGTCGCTGGTCCTGCTGGACCGGGACCTGCCGGACGGCAGCGCCGAAGACCTGCTGCGGACCCTCGCAGCGGACGCTCAGGCGGGGCGGATACCCACGGTCGTACTCACCATGGACGATGACCCGAGAGACCTCGTGCGGCTGCGCCAGGCCGGTGCCGTGGACGTGGTGGGAGCGCCCCTGGACGTCGCCGCGGTGGTTGCCGCGGCCGGCCATCTCGCCGCCGCCAACACCGCCAACACCGCCAACACCGCCAACACCGCACCCTGACATGTCAGTCGTGCGGACATGTCAGTCGTGGCGCGGCTGCGTCGTGGCCAGACCGGCGACGACGCGGTCGGCGGCCGTGTAGGGGTCGGTCCGGCCGGCGACGACCTCCGCGGCCAGGCCGTCGAGCAGGGAACCCTCGCGCAGGTCACCCATGCGGAGCCGAAGCTGGGTGAGCGCGATCTGCTCGATCTCGTCAGCGGCCCGCCGGCGCCGGCGGGCGTCCAGGACACCGTGCTCGACCAGCCACGCACGATGGTCGGCGATCGCATCCACGACCTCGGCGATGCCCTCCCCACGCGAAGCCACGGCCTTGAGGACCGGGGGTCGCCATGCCCCCTGGGAGGCGGTTGCGGGTCCGGTGAGCGCAATCATGTGTGTGAGCTCGCGGTAGGTGTTTTCCGCGCCATCGCGGTCAGCCTTGTTGACCACGAAGACATCGGCGATCTCCAGGATGCCGGCCTTTGCGGCCTGGACGCCGTCACCCATACCCGGGGCCAGCAGCACCACTGTGCAGTCGGCCAGTGATGCGATGTCAACCTCGGCCTGACCCACCCCCACGGTCTCGACCAGCACGACGTCGAAGCCGGCCGCGTCGAGCACCCGCAGTGCCTGCGGTGTCGCCCAGGACAGCCCACCCAGATGCCCGCGCGAGGCCAGCGAACGGATGTAGACCCCGGGGTCGGTGGCGTGCTCCTGCATCCGTACCCGGTCGCCGAGCAGCGCACCGCCGGTGAACGGCGACGACGGGTCGATGGCCAGGACGCCGACGCGCAGGTCACGAGCTCGAAACGCGCTGACCAGCGCGGATGTCGAGGTCGACTTGCCCACTCCGGGAGATCCGGTGAGGCCGATCACCTGCGCGCGACCGGACCGTGGCGCAAGCAGGGCCATGATCTCGCGCAGCTGCCCGGACGCATCCTCGACCAGGGAGATCAGCCGTGCGATCGCCCGCGGACTACCGGCGGTGGCCGCGTCCACCAGATCGGTGGCGGACGCGGCACGCAACCGGGCCGGGGCTGCCGTCCTAGGGGCAGCGGTCACGCCGGGACACGCAGGATGAGGGCGTCTCCCTGGCCGCCGCCGCCGCACAGCCCGGCGGCACCGATGCCGCCGCCGCGGCGACGCAGCTCAAGGGCGAGCGTGAGGGCGATCCGGGTACCGGACATGCCGACCGGGTGGCCGAGGGCGATCGCGCCGCCGTTGACGTTGGTGACCTCCGGGCCGATACCGAGCTCGCGCATGGACTGGATCCCCACCGCGGCAAACGCTTCGTTGATCTCGTAAAGATCCACGTCAGCGGGAGTCAGGCCCTCCTTGCGCAGCGCCGCCGAGATCGCGTTGGCCGGCTGGGACTGCAGCGAGGCGTCCGGGCCGGCGACGAAGCCGTGCTGGCCGACCTCGGCGAGTACGGTCAGCCCGAGCTCGACAGCCTTCGCCCGGCTCATTACCACGACCGCCGCCGCGCCGTCGGAGATCTGCGAGGCCGAGCCGGCCGTGATCGTGCCGTCGTCGCTGAAGGCGGGACGCAGCTTCGCCAGCGCCTCCGAGGTGGTGTCACCGCGGACACCCTCGTCCTGGCTGACGAGCACCGGGTCACCGCGGCGCTGGGGCACCTCGACCGGGACGATCTCGTCGTCGAACAGCCCGTTCTTGATCGCGGCGGCGGCGCGCTGATGGGAGCGGGCGGCGAACTCGTCCTGCTCGACCCGGCTGATGCCCAGCCCCGCGTTGTACCGCTCGGTTCCCAGCCCCATCGCGACCTGGTCGACCGCGCAGAACAGGGCATCGTGGGCGGTGGCGTCCAGCAGCTCGGCACTGCCGTAGCGGACGCCCTCACGCAGGGACGGCAACAGGTGCGGGGCACGTGTCATCGACTCCATGCCACCGGCGACGACGACGTCGAACTCGCCACTGGCGATGTAGGTGTCGGCGAGTGCGATCGCGTCCAGACCCGACAGGCAGACCTTGTTCACCGTGATCGCGGGAACGTTCATGGGGATGCCGCCCCTGATCGCGGCCTGGCGAGCGGTGATCTGCCCCTGACCCGCCTGAATGACATGCCCCATGATCACATAGTTGACCTGCTCACCACCGATACCGGCCCGCGCCAGCGCGGCCTTGATCGCAAATCCGCCGAGCTCGACGGCGGGGAAGCCCTTCAAAGCGCCGGACAGCTTGCCGATCGGGGTTCGCGCGCCGGCCACGATGACAGAACCAGGCATGGATGGCCTCCCGGGAGTGCGACTGCGTGTTCTGCAACGATAACGTGATCTTCATCAAGATGCTGCGGCCAGCGGGCACGTCGGAGTCGAGACGGGTGTCCGTGGGGAGCGGGTATGGCAGCATCGCGTCCACACCCGCGAGAGAGAGGGCTCGAGTCCGCGATGTTCACGAGAATCGATCATGTCGGCATCGCCGTCCGGGACCTGGACACGTCCATCGCCTGGTACGAGACGACCTTCGGGCTCACCGTGGCCGCCCGGGAGGTCAACGAGGAGCAGGGCGTTCGCGAGGCCATGCTGCTCGTGGCCGAGGCCGCCCCGGGTGGTTCATACGTGCAGCTGCTCGAGCCGATCCGGGATGACTCCCCGGTCGGGAAGTTCCTCGCCCGCAACGGCGAGGGTGTCCACCACGTCGGCTACGGCGTCGACGACGTCGAAGGTGCCCTGGCCGCCATCGCCGGGCAGGGCGTCCGCCTGGTCGACAAGCGGCCCAGGCACGGCTCGATGGGCGCGAGTATCGCCTTCCTGCACCCGAAGGACACCGGCGGTGTGCTCACAGAACTGGTACAGGCCCTCCCCAAATAGCCGTTTCGCGACAATGTGGGGTCAGGCGATCCCGCAGCCGGCGGTGAAGGGCGACGGAGCCGATGCCAGGTCCACCGTGGCGTTCGCGGGCGAGCCGACCGCCGTGAACCCCGTGCCCGTCATCTGCCATGTCGTCGATGTCACCTGGTAGATCCTGTCCGTGGTCCGGTCTCCCGCGGCGACCACGACTTTTCCACTCTCACAGCGGAAACCGTCACCATGGTCGCCGTTGAGACCGGCACGCAGCGGACTGCCGTTGACGACCCGCAACTGCCCGGTCGAGGTCAGCCTGGCGACACCATAGTTTCTGGTCTCGCCGCTGCTGTCGGTCTGGACGATCAGCTCGCCGTAACCGTCACCGTCAATGTCGACGATCGAGAAAGTGAACGGTGCCGCCACCGCCGGGAAGGTCACCGCGGTTGATCCGAACATGCTCAGCGCGACCCTGACCGTGCTGTCGGACACGGTCGCCGGGTCCCTCACGCCATCCCCGTCGACATCGCCGGCCATCGCCGGGACGGACACCGGCGGCGGGAGGGTCGGCGAGTGGACGTTACTGGGCGTGCCGCTGGGACGGCTGGCCGACGCCGTCGGCGTTACCCCGTCCCCCGGATTCGGGCTGGTGGGCGACGCCGAGGTCTCCAACCGGCTCGGCGTCCCCGACGGCCGCACCTGACCGCCCCCGCCCGTCCCACCGTGGCCCGGTGGCTGCGAGGCCGCCGTGCGGACCGCGGTCACCTCGGGAGTCGGCTGGGTCAGCGGCGGCACGGTCGGCTCGACCAGGATGGACGGGGGACCGGGTTCGATCGCCACGTAGGCGAGGCTGATCAAACCGGCCAGCGCCAGCCCACCGACGGTCGTCGCCGGCACCCGCATCCGCCGCCTGCGGATGATCCCGGCCCGGATCCGCTCGTAGCCTGCCGGGGAAGCCCGAACCGGATCAACCGCTTCGGTCAGTAGACGACGCAGCTCGTCAGGCTCGAGCGCGGTCACCGCAGACCCTCCAACTTGGTGCCGAGCGCGGCCAGCCCGCGGGACGTGTAAGCCTTGACCGAGCCGACGCTGCACTTCATGACCGCTGCCGCGTCCGCCTCGGAGAGGTCCGCGTAGTAACGCAGGACCACGGCCTCGCGCTGGCGGCGCGGCAGCTCCCGCAGCGCCTGTATGACCGCGGCGCGTTCGACGAGGGTGTAGGCGCCCTCCTCCGCGCTGGCCGCGTCCGGCATGGGTTTGGGCGCATGCTTGAGGGCCACCAACCGCCGCCGCAGCGTCGAGCGGGCAAGGTTGACCACCGTCTGCCGTAGGTAGGCGAGCGCCTTGTCCCTGTCCTGCAGCCGCCCCCAGGCGGCGTGCACGCGGATGTAGGCGTCCTGGACAACTTCTTCGCACAGCCCGACGTCATCCAGGAGGAGGGCGGCAAGGCGGACCAGCGACCGGTAGTGCTCTGAATACAGAGCCGTCAGGGCGGCGTCAGCATCCCGGGCGACCTCGCTGCGAGCGGCGTCGCTCCGCGCAGGCACGGGCCGCCACCCCTCCACTACTGTCATGGGCGCGGTCACGCCACGTCAGACGCTCTCCTACCCCAAATGGTTGCTCTCAGGTTGTATCGCTTCCAGCGCGGACGCACACCCCCAACCGCGCGACTCATAGGCATACCCGTCGGTAGCATCTGCCCAGCGCCACCGGATGACGCACGGGAGGTCGATCGTGAAGGAAATTGTCGAGGCAATTCTCGCCTCCGACACGCCCAAAGCGGCGTTCGCGGCCCTGCCGGTACCCGAGACCTACCGGGGAGCGGTGGTTCGCAAGGACGAGATCAACATCTTCAACGGGCTGGCATCCCAGGACAAGGACCCCAGGCGCGCCCTGCACATCGACGAGGTCACGACCCCGGACCTCGGTCCCGGCGAGGCGCTGGTCGCCGTGATGGCCTCCACGATCAACTACAACACCGTCTGGACGTCGATCTTCGAACCACTGCCGACGTTCGGCTTCCTGGAGCGTTACGGCCGGCTGTCCCCGCTCGGCAAACGCCACGATCTCCCTTACCACGTGGTCGGCTCCGACCTCGCCGGTGTCGTGCTGCGTACCGGTCCCGGCGTACACATGTGGTCCCCCGGCGACGAGGTGGTCGCCCACTGCCTGTCGGTCGAGCTGGAACGCCCGGACGGCCACGACGACACCATGCTCGACCCCGAGCAGCGCATCTGGGGCTTTGAGACGAACTTCGGCGGGCTCGCGGAGCTCGCCCTGGTCAAGGCCAACCAGCTCATGCCCAAGCCCGCGCATCTGAGCTGGGAGGAGGCCGCCGCACCCGGGCTAGTGAACTCCACCGCCTACCGTCAGTTGGTATCCCACAACGGCGCCAACATGAAACAGGGCGACGTGGTACTCATCTGGGGCGCGAGCGGCGGGCTCGGCTCCTACGCGACCCAGCTGGCACTCAACGGCGGCGCCATCCCGGTGTGTGTCGTGTCCTCGCCGCGCAAGGCCGAGATCGTACGCCGGATGGGCGCCGATCTGGTGATCGACCGGGCCGCCGAGGACTACCGGTTCTGGACCGACGAGCACACCCAGAACCCCAAGGAGTGGCAGCGCCTCGGCAAGAAGATCCGCCAACTGACCGGCGGCGAGGATCCCGACATCGTCTTCGAGCACCCCGGGCGGGAGACCTTCGGCGCGTCCGTGTACGTCACCCGACGTGGCGGTACGATCGCGACCTGCGCGTCCACGAGTGGCTTCATGCACTCCTACGACAACCGCTACCTGTGGATGAACCTGAAGAAGGTGGTCGGATCGCACTTCGCGAACTACCGCGAGGCGTGGGAGGCCAACCGGCTGATCACCAAGGGCCTGGTCCACCCGACCCTGTCCCGCGTCTACCCGCTCACCGAGACCGGTCAGGCCGCCTACGACGTCCACCGCAACCTCCATCAGGGCAAGGTCGGGGTACTCTGCCTCGCACCGGTTGAAGGTCTCGGGGTGCGCGACGGCGCCACCCGCGAGCGCCATCTCACCGCGATCAACAGGTTTCGCGGAGTTTAGAGCGGCCCGATTTCTGTCCCGGTGCCGACTGCATACCGGCTCCTGCACCTCCCGGTGGCTGGTCTGGCACTCTGATGTCCTATGAGCGAGCAAACCGATCTCATCCCAATGTCCGACGGCACGGACGCGTCTCCGGACTTCGATCTGGTTCGTCGCGGCTACGACCCACATCAGGTCAAAGCGCACGTCAACTGGCTCGTCGAGCAGCTGCGCGAAGCGGAGTCGCATCGGGCCGCCGCCGAGGCCGCGGCGTCCGAGGCCGCATCCGAAACCGCGACGGCACGTGATCATCTCGCTGCCAACCGACCCGCGTGGGAGGAGTTCGGCGGCCGGATCACCCAGATTCTCCAGCTCGCGGAGGAGGAAGCCGCCGACGTGCGGGCGGAGCGGACGCGGGAGGTGGACGCCGCGCTCCAGCAGGCCCAGCAGGAGCATGCCGAGGCGCGGCGGACCCACGAGCGGACGATCCGCGATGCCGAGGCGAGCGCCCAGGAGATCCTCTCGACAGCGCAGGCCGAGGCCGAGACCATCGGCGCCGCCGCGCGTTCGACCGCCGAGACAGCCGAGGAGGAGTCCCGCCGCCGGCTGGCTGATCTCGGCCGACAGCGGGACCAGGTGACCGCCCAGCTTGGTCAGCTGCGCGACCGGTTGGCAGCGGCCATGGCTCCGCTCGACCTCGGATCGGACCCGTCGCCGGCGGACACCGGGCAACCGGCGGCCGCCCGTTCCTGAGCCGCCCGTTCCTGAGCCGCCCGTTCCTGAGCCGTCCGTTCCTGAGCCGTCCGGTCCCGCCGCCGGCCCAGCGGGATCACCAGCCCGGCGGGATGGTGCGCCGGTCACGACGGGTCCAGCAGGCCGTGTGCCAGTGCCTACGCTCGGCAATATGATCATCGCGCCAGCAGACGACGTGCGGGGTCGCCGGCAGGATCTCCTGCTGGCAGCCGGGGCAGCGGTAGTACTTGCGTGCGGCCGCGCCGCTGATCCGGCGCACGATCCAGTCCCCGTCGGCACGCTGTTCGATCGTCTCGGCGCCGACGACGGCCGGTGGGAGCGGTGGTCGCTCCGGCCGCGCGCGCCGCGACCGTCTGCGGGTCACCGCGGACGCGACGCCGGCGGATCTTCCGGGCGGCGGGGGCGCGCCACGCGGGGCCGTGGTATGCCCCGGTCGGTGCCGGGCTCGGACGCGGGCGTCCGGCCGACGACGTCATCCTCGACACGGTCACCCCTGACACGGTCACCCCTGACACGGTCACCGTCGATGACTTCACCCTCGATGACGCGGTGCGGGTCATCTCCCATTCCAGGGCGCCGACGGGAGCCGGCTAGCCGGTCCATGGTCGACTCGGCGAGCGTCCTGGCCAGTTTCACCCGTCGGATCATCCCTCGCGGCGATGACAGCGCAGAAGACGCGCCGATCATGACCTGGAAGGTCCGGTCGCTGCCGCGCCAGTGCTCGCGCAGGATGGCCTCGCCCGCGCCCATCTGCAGGCGACGGAACGCGAAAGCCACGAGCGCGATGTCGTCCAGCTGACCCACGACGGGAATCAGGTTCGTCAGCCGGTTGCGCGGCGAGACCAGATAGGCGAGGGATGCCGCAGCCTCCATCTTGGCCGACTGCGACACCCGCGGGTCGACGAGAACCCGCCGCAACATCACCACGAGATCGGGCACGAACGTCGCGATCTCGCGGCCGACCTCCCGTGCGGCGTCCTTGTCCAGCGAGACCATGGGCTTCCTCCGAAACGACGGCGGGACCAGGCGGGTCATGCCGGTACCCGGCCCAGTACAAGATCCGAACCGGCACAACATGATGTCCGGCGCCATCGTAGGCGACGAAACGCGCGTCCGAACCGCCCCGGACCGGTCACCGACCCCGTCGCCGGATCAGTGGACGCGAAAGCCGCGCCGGGTCTTGCGACCGAGATAACCTGCCTTGACAAGGTGTTCAAGCAGGGGCGCCGGGGCGTATCCGGGCTCCCGGAACTCCAGGTACAGCGTGCGCACAATGGCAAGCGTCACGTCCAGGCCTACGACGTCGGCGAGCTCGAACGGCCCCATCGGATGAGCGCAGCCGACCTTCATCGCCGTGTCGATGGCCTCGACATCCGCGTAATGCGCCTCCAACATCCTCACGGCGTCGTTGAGATACGGGAACAGCAGCGCGTTGACGATGAACCCGGCACGGTCCGCGCAGAGCACCGGATGTTTGCCGGCCGCCCGCGCGACCTCCAGAACCGTCGCGGTGACGTCGTCGGCGGTCAGAACGGTCGGCACGATCTCCACCAACCGCATCACCTGAGCCGGGTTGAACCAGTGCATCCCCACCACATCCTGGGGACGCGACGTGGCGGTCGCACACTCGATCACCGGCAGGGACGACGTGGTGGTCGCGAGGATCGCCCCGGGTCGGGCGATCGCGTCGATCTCGGCGAACAGGGCTCGCTTGACCTCGAGATCCTCCACGACCGCCTCAATGATGAGGTCACAGTCGGCGAACGCGGCAAGATCGGTCGTGGCCCGCACCCGCGCGAGGGTCGCGGCCCGCTCGTCCGAGGTGATCCGGCCCTTGGCGACCGCCTTGTCCAGCGACCACTCGATTTTCTTGCGGACGTCGGCGATCTTCGCTTGGCCGCGCGCACGCAGGACCACGTCATAGCCGGAGCGGGCGGCGACCTCGATGATCCCGCTGGCCATGGTTCCGGTACCGATGACACCGATCGTGCGCACCGGTCGGGGCGGCGCGCCCGATCGGCGGGTTCCGGTCCCGGCTGCGGTCCCGGACGCGGCTGCTGTCCCGGTCCCGACTGCGGTCCCGGACGCGGAGGACATGACGGAGTCCGATGTCACGGCATCGACGATCTCGGATGAATCGGGAGCCGCGTAGGTGTAGAAGCCGCGGCCGGTCTTGCGACCGAGCATCCCGGCGGTGACCAGTTGCTTGAGTAGGGGCGCCGGAGCGTGCAGGTGGTCCCGGGAGGTGTGGTAGATCGAATCGAGGATCTCGTACGCGGCGTCGAGGCCGATCAGATCCAGCAACGCCAACGGGCCCATCGGATGACCGCAGCCGAACCGCATGGCCGCATCGATGTCCTCACGGGTGGCGTAGTGGGCCTCCAGCATCCGCACGGCATTGTTGAGGTAGCCGAACAGCAGGGCGTTGGCGATGAAGCCGGCCCGGTCCCCGGCGACAACGGCGGTCTTGCCGACCTTCGTGACCAGCATCTCAAGATCCGCCAGCACCGCCGGGTCCGTCACCACCGTACGGATGATCTCTACAAGGCCCATCACCGGCGCCGGGTTGAACCAGTGGGTGCCGACGACCCGCGAGGGCCGGGACGTGCCGGCGGCCAGCTCGGTGATCGACAGTGAACTCGTGTTCGTCGCGATGATCGTTCCGGACGGACACAGTGCGTCCAACTCGGCGAGAACCGCCCGCTTGTCCTCAATCCGCTCGGGCACCGCCTCGACGACCAGCCCACAGGCCGCCACAGCCGACAGGTCGGTGCCGGCGTGGATCCGGCCGAAGAGCGCGTCCCGGTCGGCCTCGGTCAACTTGCCGCGGCTGACCGCCCGGTCGGTGGAGTGGCGGATGTGGCCGAGCCCCCGGGCGAGTGTCTCGTCGTTGAGCTCGACGCCCACCACGTCGATGCCGGCGCGGGCAAGGACCTCAGCGATCCCCGCGCCCATGGTGCCGAGTCCGACAACTCCGACCTTCGCGAAGTCCTGGGCCATGCCGACCACCCCTCTCGTCGCTGTGTCCATGCCCGCTGGCGGTGCGCGAGATACTCTCAGATCTTTGGCGCACAAGCGCACGATCGCCATCCGACGTGGCATCCATGAGAAACCGGGCAACGAGGCACCGCGCGACGCGAAACCGCGCAACGCGAAACCGGGCGACGCGAAACCGGGCGACGAGGCACCGCGCAACGCGAAACCGGGCGACGCGAAACCGCGCGACGCGAAACC
>NZ_CAUVXI010000082.1:19884-21602 GCF_963555845.1 Protofrankia sp. Cas8
GCGCAACGATGTGAATCCGAAGTTGCCGCAGCGACACTCATCTCACATCGTTGGCGCTGATCAGTGATCAGTAGTCGGTGATCAGTAGTCGATGATCAGTGCTGGCAGAGCTGCCCGCCCAGCGGCGCGAGGGTCAGAAACGGCGACGGAATGGTGCAGCCGAGCGCGGCGGCGGCCGAGTCAACCCCGGCCAGTTGATCGCGCACGGCCTCCCACGAAGCGTCACTCATCAACCCCGCCACCGGCAGCGGGCACGCCGCCAACACCCATCCGCGGTCGACCACCACAAAGCCGCCGCACATTCCCTCCAGGGCCCGCACCGCGGTCATCATGTCCTGGTCCGCGACCCCGATGACGGCCAGATCGCCGGGAGCCACGCTCGTGGCCATCGCGATCGCACCCTGACGCAGGCCCACCCCGCGGATGAAACCCACCCACATTCCGCCGGCCCGGTCCGCCCCCCGCGTGACCAGGGCGACCTTGAGCAGGTCGTGCCCGGGATCGGCCGCCGCATGACCGGTGCCGCCGTCTGCACGGCCGGGCCGCACCGCGACGACCTCGACCCCGGCAGTCCCGTCCGCCGCGACGCTCACCTGCACGCCCCTGACCGGGCCGGCGGAGTCCTGGCCGGCTGCGGTCGCCGCAACGGCGAAGGAACCGCTGAACAGGCCGGACGGCAGGGTCACCCGCTCTCGGGTCCAGTCCGGGAGCACATCGAGGTTGTCGAACAGCGGACGGCCGCGCTCGGCGGCCATCCGCCCGTTGACGAGAACGATCTCCGGCGGCCCGGATCCCGCGATGTCGCTGACGATCTGGATGTCGGCCAGGTGCGCCGGCGCGAGCGATCCGAGCAGGTGGTCCAGGCCGTACCGGCGGGCCGGATCGAGGGTGGCCATGCGGATGGCGGCCATCGGCTCCACGCCGGCCCCGACCGTACGGCGGACCACCCGGTCGAGGTGGCCGTGGTCGGCGATTTCGGTGATCTTCCATGCGCCGGAGAACTCCAGCGGCGCGTCGGCGGCCAGGTCGTCGGCGGCCAGATCGGCGGCGGCACGGTCGGCGGCGGCACGGTCACCCACGGCCGTGCCGTCCAGGCCGGGCATCCCGGCTACGGCGCCGGTGCCCGCCATCCCGGGCAGCGAGAGATCGGCGGACCCGACTAAGGGAACGGATTGACGGGGCAGCCACGTCCCGGTGTCCGGGAGGCTCGCGCCAGCCCGCGTGCCCGTACCGCCGCCGGCCGGGGAGGTCCTGGCAAGCAGGCGCACCGGGGTCCCGGAGGCGGTCACGAGCCGCGCACCGCGCGGTCCGCACAGCGTGACCGGCAGGCCGGCGTCCACGAGCAGGGTGACCGTCCCTCGGGGCACTACGAGACGAGCGAGCTCCCCGGGCGTCAGCAAGGTCTGTTCTAACCGGACGTACGGATCGACATAGGCCGGCAGGAGGTAGCGGCCGGAGGCATCCAGAGCGCGGCGGGCACCCAGCGTCCCGGGGCGTGTCACCGCGGCTATGAACCGACCGGCGATGAGCAGGTCACGACGCCGCAGCTCACCGGTTTGGACGACGACCATCATGCCGCCGCGGACGACCAGATCCGCCTCCTGCGTTCCGTTCGCGACCCGCCGCAGCTGCTCGAGCTCCGCCGCGGTCGGCGCCAGGTGGGACGCGCCAACGGCATCGAACCCGGTACGGCGGACCGGACGCGCGGCGCGGGCCGT
>NZ_CAUVXI010000083.1:0-12205 GCF_963555845.1 Protofrankia sp. Cas8
GCCTTGCCCCGGCTCGTGGCCGCAACGTAGGTACCGGCAAGCCGGCCGTACTCTGCCACCTGGGGCGCGCCGTCCAGGGACGTCGAGATGAGCCCGGGCTGGATCGGGTCGGTGATGCTGTCCGCCAGGACGGGGATGTTCAGCGCCCTGGCCCTGGCAAGCTGCTTGCTCAGCAGCGCCACCGGGGTACCGGCGAAGACGACGGCATCAGGGTGCATGTCCAGCCCCTTGTCAAAGGCGGCCGCCGCGTCCTCGGCGCCCGTGCCCACGGGGATCACTTCGGCCCGCCACCCGAGCGCCCGCGCGCCATCGACAACGCCCTGGTTCTTCACGTGGCCCGTGCCGGTCGGGCTGTCCACTACGGCGATCATCTTGTCTGTGGGCGGCGTCCTTGACAGCGGTGCGTCGAGCAGGATGCCGCTGGGGTTGCGCAGCACCTTCGACACCTCGGCCTGGGCGGCCTGGGCCGCGATCAGCGCGTCACCGGACGTCCCGGTCTGGCCACCACTCCCCCCGTCAGACGCCCCTCCGCTGCATGCGGTCACAAGAAAGACCGCCGTCGCGGCGCCCGCGACCAACCGTAACCCGCTGTGCCTCCGGGTCCGACCTAACCGTGACCTGGTAAAAATTCGCGCAAGGTCCGCGAGCCCGCCACAATTATTGTTCAAGTAGAGAGAATTTCGTGTCTTCACGTTGTCCTTCAAGTGAACTGAATTGGGTATTCGGTGTCTTGTCATACTCGGGTGCGCCGTGACAGGGGCATGGCACGGCCATTGCCGTACCACGGAACCGCCTGCCTTGTCCCGCCGCGCCGGCAGCGTTCAACGGTGTTTCTTGAGATTGGCAGCGAAAAGGGCCACAGTAGCCACTCACCAGAAAAATCGGAAGAGCAGAGCAGCACTCGATGACAACCCAGCCAGACGCCGAACCACGGCGACCACGGGCAGCGGCCGGGCCGGTCGGACATCCCGGGAGGACCGGTGACCGGCCGACAACAAAGCGTGCCAACCCGCCTGGACGGGAAGACCCTAAGATCATCTCAATAGGCCTACCAGGATAGAAGGAGAGGTGCACCGATGCCACGTTCCATGTTCCGTGGCCGTCGCGGAATCGCGCTGGCCGGAGTCGCCGCGTTAGGTTTACTGGTCGGCTGCGGAGGATCAAGCAAGAACTCGGCTGCGGATGCCGCGAAACTGTGTGCCGACCCGGGCGTGAGTGCTGACACGCTCAAGTTCGGACTTGTCTACCCGGACACCGGGACAACGAACGCAACGCTGCTGCCGTTTCGTGCCGGCGTGGACGCCCGTATCGGGACGGAGAACGCACGCGGCGGGGTGAACGGCCGCCACCTGACATACGCCTGGGCCGACGACCAGAACCGGCCGGAGCAGAACCTTGTCGTGGTCCGCAACCTGGTGAACGAGGAACAGGATTTCGGGATTGTTCAGCTCGCCGCCAGTGACGACACCAGCAGCTGGCTGCAGAATCAGGGGATCCCGGCGGTTGCGGCGCTCAGCGCAGGTCAGGCGAGCTACGACAACGTCTTCACCGTGACCACCTATTTCCCGGAGACCACCTGGCCCAGGTTTGTCCGCGACCATGGTGGCACCAACGCGGCCGTGCTCGGCGTCCAGTTCGACCCGGTGTCGATACAGCAGAAAAATGCCGTTATCGAAAGCCTGGCCGCGTCCGGCATCAATGTCGTCTATGCCCACGACGTCTCCGGGCCCAACGATAATTTCGCTGCCATCGGGCGGGAGATTAAAAGACTGAAGGCCGACACTCTGATCATCAGTTCCGCGCCGGAGGTGTACGCGTCCGTTCTTGACGCGGCCGGGCAGGCCGGCGTACCGCTCAAAGTACGGATCGGGACGCGCGGCTACGACCCCAACCAGCTCAACCGATGGGGTTCCAAACTCGCCGGCGGTATCATCGCCGTCAACTCTGCGCCCTTTGAGCTCAACCTCCCGGCACACCGAGCCTTTCTACAGGGGATGATCGAGTACGCTCCGCAGATACAGCCGCCGAACCAGCAGATGGCGCTCGACGGATGGATAGCGGCCGACATGTTCATCCAAGGCGTACAGGCAGCCGGCAGCTGCCCGACCCGGCACGGCTTCATCACCGGACTCAACAAGGTCAACCAGTACACCGCCGGCG
Source organism: Protofrankia sp. Cas8 (assembly GCF_963555845.1). Taxonomy (NCBI): domain Bacteria; kingdom Bacillati; phylum Actinomycetota; class Actinomycetes; order Frankiales; family Frankiaceae; genus Protofrankia; species Protofrankia sp. Cas8. Next base: position 2,161 of record NZ_CAUVXI010000083.1, read on the forward strand.
GCCTGCTGGCACCAGTCGACCTCACCAGTGCGGTCCGCCAGAACCCCTGTAACTACTTCGTCCAGGTCAGCCCGGACGGCGCTCACTTCAACGTGCTGTCAACAGCACCCCTGTGCGGCAACTCGTCCTGACCGGGCACACGCCACCCGGCCCGAATCCCCACCTGGCCGGCACCTGGCCGGCACCGCCCCTGGCACCCCAGGTCCGAGGCGGGCACCGTCCGGAGCCCCTGCCGGACGCGCCACGGAGCTCAGCCGTGGGCGAGCGCCGACACCGAGGCCGCGGTGTCCTCGCTCAGTTCCCACTCGGCGGCGGCGACATTGGCGAGAAGCTGCGCGGGTGAGGTCACACCGGCGATGACAGACGCCACCGCCGGTTGCGCGATCAGCCAGGCGATCGACAGTTCCAGGAGGCTGTGCCCGTCCTGGCCGGCCAGCTTCTCGAAGGCATCGAGACGATCGTGCGTGCGGTCGGAAAGGATTTTCCCGACCACATCAGGGGCTACATGGTCCCCGAGGCGGGTACCTTCGGGCGGAGCCTGCCCCCGGCGGTACTTGCCGGTGAGAACGCCGGACGCGAGCGGGAAGAACGGAAGGAACGCCATACCATGGGCACTCGCGGCCGGCACGGTGTCGGCGAGCGCCTCCGGCCGCAACAGGTTGAGCCGGTTCTGCACGCTGACGAACGGCCGCAGGCCGTGGTCCTTTGCGGCGCGCGCCGCCTCGTCGATCTGGGCCGTTCCCACGTTCGCGCAGCCGATCTCCCTGACCTTGCCCGCCTGGACGAGCACGTCCAGTGCGCCGAGGGTCTCCTCGATCGGAACGGTCGGGTCGGGGAAATGCAACTGGTAGAGGTCGATCCGGTCGGTACGCAGCCGCCGCAGGCTCGCCTCGACGGCTGCCGTGATCCAGCGGGGGCTCGCGCCGCCGTCACCGGGCGCCGCGCCGTAGGTCGACCCGAACTTCGTCGCGATCACTACCTTGTCACGACGTGCGGCCAGCAGACGTCCGAGCAGCTCCTCGGACGCGCCGGCACCGTACTCGTCAGCGGTGTCGAGGAAGGTCACGCCGTTGTCGACGGCCGTGTCGAGAATCGCTGCGGTCCGGGCCTCGTCGCAGGTGGTGCCGAGCTGGTTACAACCCAACCCGACGACGGATACCTCCAGGCTGCCGATTCTTCGGGTACGCATTCCCACTCCTTCGCAATCCGCTTATAAACACTTAGTGGTCGGCGCCGACCACTTAGAGCGACCGGCAATAGGGGACGCGGCGTCGCCGGGCAGCCGGGGTCGTTACCCGAGCCCGGCGCGGCGAACTGGCCCAGCTGATGGGCCGACAGCCACGCCCCAGGCGGCCAGCGCCTCGTCGAGGCTCGCCTCGACCGGGCCGGGCGGAGTGGACGCGGGTGTGCGGCTGAAACGTGGGGCGGGCGCCGGGCGCACCGCTCCCCCGCTGTCGGTGAAGGTCTCGCGGTAGGCGATGTGCGGATGCGAGGGCGCCTCGTCCATCGACAGCACCGGGGCGAAGCAGGCGTCGGTATGTTCCAGCAGCGCGCACCACTCGTCCCGGGTCCGTGTTCTGAACACCTCGGCGAGCCTGGCCTTCATCGGCCGCCAGCCGGCCTTGTCCCACTGCGTGGCCGGATCCACCGGGTCGAGGCCGACCAGCTCCAGCAACGTGCGGTAGAAGTTGTTCTCGATCGCGCCGACCGCGACATAACGGCCGTCCGCGGTCTCGTAGACGTTGTAGAAGGGCGCGCCGGTGTCCAGAACGTTGGTGCCCCGCGGGCCGTCCCACTGCCCGGCCGCGCGCATCTCATGCGTCATCATCATCAGCAGCGCGGCCCCGTCGACCATCGCCGCGTCGACGACCTGACCGAGGCCGGACGCCTTCGCCTCGAACAACGCGCACATCACGCCGAAAGCGAGCAGCATTCCGCCGCCGCCGAAGTCGCCGACCAGATTGAGCGGCGGGACCGGTGCCTGACCCTCCCGACCGATCGGGTCCAACGCGCCGGCGAGCGCAATGTAGTTGATGTCGTGGCCGGCGCTGCGGGCATAGGGGCCGTCCTGGCCCCAGCCGGTCATCCGCCCGTAGACGAGCCCGGGATTGCGAGCGAGGCAGACATCGGGGCCGACACCGAGCCGCTCGGCCACGCCTGGACGGTAACCCTCGATGAAGGCGTCCGCGGCGTCGGTGAGCGCGAGCACCGCGGCCACCCCGGCCGGATCCTTCAGGTCGACGGTCACCGTCCGCCGGCCGCGGGCGAGTAGCGCGGGCGCCAGCTCCACCCTGGTCTCGGGCGACCGATCCACCGAGAGGACGTCCGCCCCCATGTCGGCGAGCAGCATCGCCGCGAACGGTCCGGGCCCCTGACCGGCCAGCTCCACGACGCGTACCCCACGCAATGGTCCGCCGGATGTGGTCACCTGCTTCTCGACCATGGCACGCCCATCTTGTCTGCTTGTCTGGTTGTCTGCTTGTCAGTGCCGTCCACCAGAGGTGGCACGGTCACACTGTCAACCGTCACTTGTTGTAACAGATCACTTCTTGTAACGGGTCACGTGTTCACTTGTTACTGAAAACGGGGGCGCGCTTGGTGAGAAAGGCCGCCTCGGCCTCGCGGCAGTCCTCGGTCAGGCTGGCAAGGATCTGGGTGCGGTTCTCCACCTGCATGGCGGCGTCGAGACTCGGGGCGTCGATGTTGTTCCAGAGCACCTGCTTGGTCATCCGGACTCCGAACGGACTGTTGGCCACGATCGCCGAAGCGATCGACACCGCCTCGTCCACCACCGTGCCGTCGTCGACGACCCGCAGGACAAGACCGTTGTCCTTGGCCTCCGGCGCGTCGATGAGCCGGCCGGTCAGCATCATCTCGGCCGCCGCCGTCGGCCCGACGATCCGGGGCAGGAAGTAGCTGGTGCCCATGTCTGCACCCGACAGCCCGATCCGGACGAAGGCGACGTTGAAGCGGGCGGAGCGTGCGGCGAGGCGGATGTCCGCGGCCAGTGCGATGGCCAACCCCGCGCCGGAGGCCGGGCCGTTGACCGCGGCGATGACCGCCTGCGGCAGCTCGTGAACGGCCTTGATCAGTCGGGACGCGCGGGCCTGCCAGGCCATCCCGAACTGGATCCGCCCCAGATCGGAGGCGGCGGGGTCGGCGCCGAGGTCACGCAGGTCCTGGCCCGAGCAGAAGCCGCGGCCCGCACCGGTGATCACCAGAACTCGGGTCGAGGTGTCCCGGGAGAGGGCGTCGACGGTCTCCTCGATCTCGTCGTACATCTTCAGCGTGATCGCGTTGAGCCGATCCGGCCGGTTGAGGGTGAGGACTGCGACATGCGGAGCCACTTCCTCGATACTGATGGTTTCCAAGGCTGCACCACTCCTTCAGCCGGGGCGGCCCTGCCCCTGGTGACGACCTGCGCGCTCCGGCGACAACATGGGCGACAATGCGTCCATGTCAAACCGACGCGTCAAACTCGACGCGTCAGACCCGACGCCTCAGAACGGATGGGTGGGGATCGATGCGGCGGGATCGCGGCTGCCGACGCTACGCTCCAGCGCTCAGGTAGTGCAATGTGTTTGATGGTCTAACTCTAACGGGATAGCCTCCGATTCTGATCGACAACCAGTCGGATCGACAGAGATCAGATCGGCTCAGCCAGGCCGTGGCTACGTGCAGGGCGTGGCCAGGTGGACGAGGGGACGGGACACGTGAAGGTCGATGCGGGCGGGATCCTCAATCCGACCGGAGCGGCAGCCCTGGCGCAGGATGCCCAGGCCCGGGGCTACGACGGGCTCTGGCTCGGCGAGACCGCGCATGACCCCCTGATCGGCGTGGCCCTAGCCGCGGCGGGCACGGACCGCATCCAGGTCGGCACGAGCATCGCCGTTGCCTTCGCCCGCAGCCCGATGAACCTGGCGATGGCGGCGAACGACCTCCAGCTCGCCAGTGGCGGCCGGTTCCTGCTCGGGCTGGGGACGCAGATCAAACCCCACATCACCCGCCGTTTCAGCATGCCGTGGTCCAGACCGGCCGCCCGCATGCGCGAGCTCGTCCTGGCGATCCGGGCGATCTGGGACTGCTGGAACGACGGTGCGGAGCTGAACTTCCGCGGCGAGTTCTACACCCACACACTCATGACACCGTTCTTCAACCCCGGCCCGAACCCGCACGGACGCCCCCCGGTGCTCCTCGCGGGCGTCGGCGAGCTCATGACGAAGGTCGCGGGCGAGGTCGCCGACGGCTTTCTCTGCCATCCCTTCACCACCGAGCGTTTTCTGCGGGAGGTGACGCTCCCGGCGCTGACGACCGGACGTGAGTCCGCTGACGGAACGCTCGACGGCTTCACCATCGCCGGAGCACCCTTCGTCGTCACCGGCCACGACGAGCAGGCGCTGGCTGACGCAGCGCGCGGTACCCGCAAGCAGATAGCGTTCTACGCCTCGACGCCCGCCTACCGACCCGTCCTGGAGGTCCACGGCTGGGGCAGCCTCCAGGAGCAGCTCAACCTGCTGTCCAAGCGGGGAGCCTGGGACGAGATGGGCGACCTCATCGACGACGATGTCCTCAACGCCTTCGCGGTCGTGGGCGAGCCCGACGACATCGCGCCCGAGCTCCGCCGGCGCTACGGCGACGTCATGACACGGGTCACCCTCAACACTCCGTACACGTCCGACGAGAAGCTGTGGCCAGACATCGTGGCCGCCCTCCAGGTCTCCTGAACCTCGCAGCTCCCAGAAGGAAGCGGCCCATGCCACCTCTCGCGGTCATGTTCACCTTCTCGGTTCCACCGGAAAAGATCGACGATGCGATCGCAATACTGGCCGAAATCAGCGCGGCCATGACGATCGAGGAGCCCGCCGCCCTGATGCACGTCTCCCACCAGCGCGCCGACAAGCCGGGTTCGTTCGCCTTCTACGAGCTCTACCCGGACGAGGCTGCATTCAAGGCCCACGGCAGGGGTCCGATCATGAAAGCGGCCGGTAGCCGGCTGAACGCCCTGATGGAGCAGCCGGGCAAGGGTTTCATCCTCAATCCGGTGGCCGGCGTCGGCCTACCCACCTGAGCCCGGAGCCACTGGTCAAGTAGCGCCGCTCCGGTCCGCTCCGGTCCGGTCCCATCGGCAACCGCACCCACGGCGCGACGAGTGGAAGCCTGACGTCAGAAAGACCTGCATGTCAGGGCGACAATGTACGTCAACCTTCCACTCGTCCCACCGCGAACCGGCGACGCCTCGCGGGGCGGGAAACGATGCGTCCCACCCCCCACGATGGCGTCCCGACGAAATCGATCACCACCTATTCCTCCCCACGATTAACATGATCAAGAGGGAGATGGACGTGGTGGAGGTCGCCGACCGGACCGACCAACTCACCGAAGCCGGCCTGGTCAGGCCCGTCAGGCCCGGACACTGCCAGCCATCGGCCTGGGCGCGGTGGTGACGCGATCTGCCGACAGAGTTTTATACAAGCCTGCCTTGACAGGGTGATATAAAACTTGTTGTGACTCTGAGTCGTGAACAACTCCGCCACGAGGCGGACAGGGCGATCGACGGGGTGCTCGGGGGGTGCGAAGCGCGAGAGCTGGAGTCGCAGACGCTCGACTTCAAGGAGCTCAAGCGTCCCGCGGGCAACGACCGCGACCCGCTGAAGGCGGCGGCTGCCGATCTCGCCGAAGCTGCGGCCTGTCTGGCCAACAGCCGGGGAGGAACGATCATCGTTGGCGTGCGCGACGAGCGGGCCGGGCCTACGGCCCTCGTGGGCGTGCCCGCCGACCTCGATACCGACGATCTTCGTCATCGCATATGGCAACACACGTCGCCACCATTGGTAGTTGATATTGAAAGTCGCATAACGCAAGGCACACGCCTGCTACTCATCACCGTGGAAACAGCCTTCGACCTGATTCGGGCTGGTGGGAAACTCCGCGAACGGATTGGCACATCCTGCGAGCCGATGACTTCTGGCCGGGAAGCTGCCATCCGCGATGAGCGTCGCGGATACGACTGGTCCGCCGAGCCCACACACCTGCGGATCGACGACGTCTCCCCGCGAGCGGTCGAGGAGGCGCGCCGTGGGCTCACCGAGGCAGGAGACTCGCAGAGCCGCCGACGTGCCGAGCTGAGCGTCCCAGACCTTCTACGTGAATGCGCAGTTCTGGACCCTGACGGACATCTCACGCGGGGCGGCGCCCTGATGTTCAGTAACGTGCACCCTTTCGCCGCCGATCCGACGATCCAGTACCTGCGTCGGCGGACTCCGGCTGGTCCCCTTGCTCGTCCGCCAGCAGTCCATCGGACTCCTCTGATAGTTGCCCTGGCCGACCTTCTTCGGGATATTGAGGCGATCAACGAGACCACGTCTGTCACACTTCCCTCCGGAGTCCAACAACAACTCGAAACAATTCCCGGCCCGGCCGCGCGCGAAGCCGTGGTCAACGCACTTGCACACCGCGATTACCGGCATCCTGAGCCGGTGGTCGTCGAGCACAGCCCCAGCCGGCTTGTTGTGACATCACCCGGGGAGTTGGTGTTCGGAGTAACCGAGGAAAACCTGCTCACGCATGTGTCCAAGCCACGAAACCGCTGCCTGGTCGAGGCGTTGCGGGTGCTCCGCCTGGCGGAAAGAGCCGGAACCGGTGTCGATGTGATGGTGCGGGTCATGATCCGCGCGGGACATGTACCCCCGGTCTTTACCAGCGGAGGCGGAAACGTCCGGGTCGTCCTCGACGGTGGTGCTCCGGTCACCCGCCTTGCGGTCATGATTGCAAGCCTGCCTGTTGACGTGCAGGACGATACCGACGCAATTCTGATCGTTCATTTCCTTCGGTCCCATGCGACGGTCGATGCGGTTAAGATCGCTCCTGTGCTCCAGAAGAGCGTTGAGGAGGCATCCGAGGCTCTCCGACGGCTCTCCGACGACGCATACGAACTGCTGGAGCCTATTCGAGAGACACGCCGTTACCGGCTGCCCGCGTATCGCTTCCGCGAACGTGTCCGTGCAGAGTTGGGCACGCTGCTGCCCTACCATCGCAACGACTCCGACGAGGTCGAACGCCGTATCGTCGCGCACCTCGGCGAATATGGAACAATCTCCAACCAGACCGTCCAGAACCTGTTCCTGGTAGGCGTCCAGCGGGCAAGCGTGCTCCTGCGCTCGCTTGCGGAAAAGGACGTGATCCAACGGACCGCGGACTCGCCGACCCGCGGACCGACCGTCAGGTACGAAGCCGGGCCGGCGTTTCCACGGCCCGGCAGCCGCAGCCGCCGCCGATAAGACGTGATCAGACCGAAGGTGCAGGGCTCGCCCCAGCTCATGTGGGGCCTCCGGGCGCGCAAAACGAACCATGATCGCGCACTCTTTTGCCTATGTGCATCATCGGCGACAGGACGGCTGAGAATCAGGGTGCGGCCGGGGTGTCGTCGGCCGTGAGGGCCGCCTGCGCGGCCTCGTGGCGCTGCACCCGGGTGGCGAGGGAGTCGATAAGACTCGTTCCGCGATCTACTAGATCGCTTCCGGGGGTTGGGCGGCCGCATATGCGGTATCGACCATTTCAGTGAAATAATCTTCTCCATAATCGCCTTGGGTGATTTCGACGCGGGTAGCTCGAGACTTCGTCCAAAAGGCATACATGTCGGGGCTCTTCATTAAGTAGGCCAGAGCGCCCCGCAATTCGCCTTCTTCAATCGTCGACGCTTCGTATGCCACCTTTTGGAGATTCAAGATCAGGTTGCAGTAATGATCTTTGCGCGTCTCAGGAACGCCCGGAGCGAGCGGCGGCCATACTTCAGCCAGCTCCCCATCATCAAGTGCCATTTTCATGAGGTCGACATGAAGAGCGCGGAGCGCAATCTCGCTGCTCCGTCGCTGCTCATCGAGAGCTATCGCCAGCTCCTCGCCTTGATTATGTAGATCTCTTCGTTGCAGCAACAGCGTCAATATGATCGCAAAGAGCGCCAGGCCGGAATACAGGACGCCGACCGGCGCCACTGCCTGGCCGATCAATGACCATCGGTTAAGCGTGTTCTGGTCAACCGCCAGAAGGATGAGAGTCGGCACGATGGTCGTCGCGATGATCAAAAGTCCACCAGCGGCGGACATAACCACAATCGACACCATGTGTCGACGACCGCTGGCAGCCACAGGCCTTTCGCGCCCTCTCTGACATCTGTGTTGAGCGAGGAGGAGGCTGCTGACGTCGGCCAACTGCCCGTGCGTCACGGTAGTAGCCGGGGCCGCCATGCGCGGCCTGTCTGGCACGGTCGTCAAGCGCACTTTCCGCGCGTTGGCTGGATTACCAGAGGTCGGACAAGCTGCCCGTCACACTGAGCTAGCACCAGTGACTCTAGATGACCATCCAGGTCACCGGTCTTCCCCGTCGATCCACGCGATGGCCCACATCTGGTGCTCGTAGCTCCCTTGCGTGAGATGAGCGCTACAGATACGATCATCGCTTGTGATGCCGATACCAACGAGGTGAGTAATGAAGTCGGTCAAAGCCGTCAGAAGACTCGGAAGAGCGGGCGACGAAGGTACGACCGGAGCAAGTGGCTCCCCAGATGTCGTCGAGCTGGACGATGGGGATTTTGCGGTTGTCGGCTGGGATATTACGGACAGCATTGACCTCTCGCTACTTCCCGGGGTGCACTGTGCAGCAGGGGAACGTACCGTCCGAGTCGACCGTGAGGTCCTACTGAGGGCGAAGCGTGACATACCGGATGAATAATGAGATCCAGCCACCCGCATGGGCCCTGGCCGGCGCCACGAGGCTAAATTTGGAAGAATTCGGCAAGGAGTTCATCAGGTACTGGCGGGACGTCCGCTCCAGGGTTTTGAAATTCGAATGCTGGCAGACTTACCAAGAACCCGACACCAGGTCTCTGCACGAGTACCAACACGGTAATTTCGACGTAGTCCAGTCCCTTCTCGAAGGCGAAGCAGAGTTTGATCGAGAAGTTTATGAAGATGTAAAGAAGAAGAGCATACAATTCATTCGAGTCAGACTTGTAAAACTTCCACTCTCAGAGTACCTGATGTTCGAGATATGGAATTATGTGGTTCGTTCCCGCCTCGGTGAAAGCATCGAAATAGTCGATCTCTCCGATGACGGCAGACCGCTTCCAAATCACTCCTATTTTGATTTCCTGCTCTTCGATGCGACTGCGGCGTTAGTTCACGACTACGGAACCGATGGTTTGCAAGTCGGCGGATGGTTGACCACCTCGTCCGACGCATTGAAGCGGCTAAAGGCGATGGGCGAACGGGTTCGACTAGAGTCGATACCGCTGGATGACTTCACCGCAAAACAGAGCATCGAAATTCCACCTCGAGGCTGAGCTGCCCGCAGACCGGAACGTCGGGTGGGGGGGCGGCAGGGCCAGGGACAGGGACAGGACGGCTGAGAATCAGGGTGCGGCCGGGGTGTCGTCAGCCGCGAGGGCAGCCCGCGCGGTCTCGTGGCGCTGCGCCCGGGTGGCGAGGGAGTCGGCGATGGCCGCGAACTCTGCGAGCGCGGCCTGAAGGTCCTCGACGATCTCCCGGGCGATCACCTCGGGCGGCAGCAGACTGTCTGCGTCGTCAAGGCTCGGATCCTTCAGCCAGGTGATGTCGAGATTGGCCTTGTCCCGAGCGACCAGCCCGTCATAGCTGAACGGGCGGAACCGCTCGGTCTCCACCCGGTCCGCACCAGGTTCACCCGGCCGGTAACATCCGACGAAATCATCAAGATGATCGCGGCGCAGCGGGTTCTGCTTGAGGGTGAAATGCTCTCCGGTCCGGAAGTCGTACACCCACAGCTTGGACGTCCACGGCGCCCCCGGCCGCGCCTCCCGCTTGTCGAAGAACAGCACGTTCGCCTTCACCCCACCGGCGTAGAAGATGCCGGTGGGCAGCCGCAGCAGTGTGTGGACGTCGAACTGGGTCAGCAGCCGCCGGCGTACGGTCTCCCCGGCGCCGCCCTCGAACAACACGTTGTCGGGGACGACGACCGCCGCCCGCCCATTCATACCCAGCGCGGTCGCGATGTGCTGGACGAAGTTGAGCTG
>NZ_CAUVXI010000083.1:12401-20934 GCF_963555845.1 Protofrankia sp. Cas8
GACCTGCTTGTTTCTTTCCTCCGCGTCGAGGCATGTCCGCTTTACGCTGCTTCTTCCCGACGGGGTGGCGAGGCGCGGGAGTGGAGGTACGGCCCTGAGGACGGCCGGGACCGGGCCGGGTGGGTTTCGGCGCGCGGGCTGGGATGGATGGCTGATGGCCGTATTCGTGGCTAACGAGTCAGGCGTTGACGTTGATGAGGTCGCACTTACCGCTCTTGCCCGGTTCGTGTTGGACGCCATGAAGGTCAATCCACAGGCGGAGCTGTCGATAATGCTGGTGGAGCTGACCGCGATGGAGGAACTCCACGTCCGTTACATGGGCGAGGAAGGTCCGACCGACGTGCTGGCCTTCCCCCAGGACGATGCCTTCGACCCGTCCGCGCCTGATGCGGGTGAGGACGACCCGGCCCTGCTGCTCGGCGATGTCGTTCTGTGTCCGGAGGTCGCCCGTAAGCAGGCGGCAAAGGCGGGTCACTCACCGGAACACGAGATGCATCTGCTGTGTACGCACGGGATCCTGCACCTGCTCGGCTACGACCACGCCGAGCCCGAGGAGGAGCGCGAGATGTGGGCGGTGCAGTCCCGCCTGCTGGCATCGTGGGAGGTCGCCCGGACCGCTGGTACGCACTGAGTACGGCGATTGCGCGGCGTAGCAACGTCCGGGCGCGGCAGACGCCGCGGCAGACGGAGCGGCAGACACTGAGCGTGGTGCGGGGGAGCTGACGGGACGAGCCCATGGGCTATGGTGATGTTCCACTTCTGCTGATCGCGGTGGTTGCCGCGCTGTTCGCGGCGGGTATCGGGTGTGTCGACGCGGCGCTGACCCGCGTGTCCCGAGTGTCGGTCGAGGAGTTCCTGCGAGCCGGCCGGCCAAGGGCCACCCGCCTGGCCACGATCGTCGCAGACCCCGGTCGCTACCTGGCGCTGCTGCTGTTGCTGCGGATTGTCGGTGAGATGATCGCGACAGCCTGCGTGACTGTCATCGCCGTGCACACCTACGGTGCCGGATTCGCCTCGGTCGGTGGTCATCGCACGCGCGTACTGCTCCACGTCGCCTCCGCTCCCCCGCCGCGGCGGCCGGGGTCGCCCGTCGAACGTCGCGGCGGCACCGGCGATCTCCCCGTAGATGACGGGCGCGCCGCGAGCCAGCGCATGGTCGAGATCCTCGATGACCAGGACGGCGCCCCCTTCCCCGGGCACGTAACCGTCCGCATCCAGATCGAACGGACAGTAGGCCCGCGCCGGGTCGGTCCGGGCGGTCATCGCGTGGTTGTGCTGCTGGCAGGTGAGCGCATACGGCGACAGCGGGGCCTCGGTCCCGCCCGCGAGCACGACCGGGGTCCCGCGGCGGACCAGCCGCGCCGCGTGGGCGAGGCTGTCCAGGCCCCCGGCGCTCTCGGACACCAGCACCATCGACGGCCCCTTCATGCCATACATGATCGACAGCTGGCCGACCGTGGCCGCATAGAACCAGGCGATCGACTGATAGGCGCCAACCGTGTGCGACGGTGAGCTCCACAGCCGCTGGAGCTCACGCTGGCCAAAGGCGTTCCCCCCCGAACCGCTCGCGAGTGCCACCGACATCTCGTACGGATCGAGGGCCGCCGGATCGATCTCGGCATCGGCGAGTGCCTGGCCGGCCGCACAGAAGGCCAGCTGCGTCCAACGGTCGGTCTGCACGATGAACCGACTGGGCATGTGATCGGCAGCCTCGAATCCGGGCACCTCGCCGGCGAGGGTGGTGTCGTATCGGGACGGGTCGAACCCGCCGATGCGTCCGATCCGACTTTCGCCGGACAGCGCCGTCTTCCAGTAGGTGTCCGTGCCGATGCCGCTCGCGCAGACGATCCCGATGCCGGTGACAACCGCGCGTGGTTCTCTCGGCCGGCCCGTCACCGCCCGGCCCGTCACCGCCCGGCCTCCTGCGGCCGAGCGAAGATCATGGCGGACTGAAATCCGCCGAAACCGCTGCCGACCGACAGCGCCACGTCGACCCGTTGTTCCCGCGCCGTGTTGGGCGTGTAGTCCAGGTCGCATTCGGGATCACGGTTCGCCCAGTTCGCCGTGGGCGGCACAACGCCGTGCTCGATGGCCAGCGCGCAGGCGGCCATCTCGATGGCGCCGATCGCGCCGAGCGAATGGCCGACCATGGACTTGATCGAGCTGATCGGTACCCGGTAAGCATGGTCGCCGAGGGCGCGCTTGAAGGCGGCGCTCTCATGCCGGTCGTTCTGTTTCGTCCCGGAACCATGCGCGTTGATGTAGGAGACGTCCGTCGCAGCCAACCGCCCCTGGGTCAACGCGTCACCGATGGCGACCGCCATCTCGGCGCCGTCAGGCCGCAGGCCTGTCATGTGAAAGGCGTTTCCCCGGGTGGCGAACCCGGCGACCTCGCAGTAGATGTGAGCGCCCCGGCGCAGCGCGCGTCCCATCTCCTCCAGGACGACGACGGCGCCGCCCTCCCCCAGGATGAAGCCCTGCCTGTCCCGGTCGAAGGGGCGGGAGGCGTGCGCGGGGTCGGAATCATCCGGCGACGTCGCCCTGATCGCGTCGAACGAGGCGAGTGTGACCGGCGAGATCGGGGAATCCGAGGCGCCAGCTATCATGACATCGGCCTCCCCGTCCATGACGAGCTGGTAGCCGTACCCGATGGCGTCGATCCCGGACGTACAACCGGTCGAGACGACCTGCGCGGGGCCGTGTGTCTCGAACCTGGCCGCAACATCGGCCGCCAGGCTGCTCGGCATCAGCGCCTGATAGAGGAACGGGGCCGCATAGTCGGGATCCACCAGCCACTCCCGGCCGGTGTCGCTGGCCACGACGTATTCGGTTTCCAACGCCGTGGTGCCGCCGACCGCCGTACCCATCGCGACACCGGTCGCGTTCGCGGTGTCCTCGTCGAACACGATCCCACTGTCGGTGACCGCCTCCGCGGCGGCGGCGAGGGCGAACTGGATGTACCGGTCGGACCGTCGTGTCTGCCTGGGGGACAGACCGGCCGCCGCCGGATCGAAATCGCATTCGGCCGCGACCCGGGAGCGAAACGGCGAGGGGTCGAAAAACGTGATGCGGCGGGTGGCGGTGCGCCCTTCGGTCACGGTCGACCAGAATGCCGCCCGGGTCGCCCCTCCCGGTGCCACCACACCCACGCCGGTCACGGCCACGCGTCGCGAAGCGATCATCACGAGGCCACCGGGTCGCCGGCTGCGCTCTGGACAGCTGGACTCTGGATAGCTGGACTCTCGGTGTCGACGTGCCCGAGTTCGGGACGAGGGGCGAGCGGACCGAGGTGAAAAACCACCGACGCCGGTTCGGACCCGGTGTTGCGCAGCCGGTGGCGCATACCGACCGGGATGTAGAGCCCCTCGCCGGGTGCGACGACCGCAGGCTCGTCGTCGCAATCAACGGTAATCACCCCGTGCGTAACACACAGGAACTCTTCGCTGTATGGATGGTAATGTTCGGCGATCGTCTCGCCCGGCAGAAGCGTCGCCACGCCCATGAAGCCGGACGTACTGCCTACGGTTCGCGGGCCGAGCAGCACCCGCAGCTCCCCGCCACGGCGCCGATCTGCCGGCACGTCGCGAGCGGCCACATGTCCCCAGCAGGATGTGACAGCCATGCTCCTAACTCCCCTCTCGCTCGTCATGCACGGGTGTCGCGGGCCATACCGGCCACACCGGGCGCACCCGGTGCCCCGGCCCCGGCCCCGGCCGGATCAAGATCCCCGACTGCCAGCCGTTCGAGTTTGCCTCGGATGACCTCCATCTGGATCACAGAATTGATGTTGATCCGGGCGGTCATCGCCTCATCGTCGACGGGTGCGTCCGGGCGCATGGCGAAGTCCTGTACCCACGTCATCCGGACACCGCCGTCGACTTCCTCGTAGGACCAGTGGATGTTCATGTACCGGAAGGGGCCTGGCTCGACCCGATGCGCGCGTACCTCCCGGCGCTCGTGGTCAACCGTCCGCTCGCTCACCCATGACCAGACCCGCCCGTCGGCGTCCGGATGCATGACCAGCCGGAAACGCACGGTGTCAGCCTGGCATTCCGCGTCACTCCGCTGTTCCAGAATCTCCACCGAGGCATACTCCGTGAAGAGGTCCGGCCAGTTTTCGACATCGTTCGTGGCGGCCCAGACGACGCCGAATGGAGCGGCTATGAACACTGAGTTCTCGGTGTGTCCCGACATTACCGGGAGACCTCCTCGAAGGATTCGTTGACGATAGCGGAGATCTCGTTCACGGTCATCGTGACGGCGTGGTCGGGAATCTCGACTCCGAATCTCTCCACGATCACCGCCTGCAGCTCGAGCACCGCCAGAGAGTCGATTTCGAGATCCTGGAGAGAAATATCCGGGTTCCCGGCGAGAATACCGGGGTCCACGCCGGCCTTCGTAACGAGGATCTCCGAGATCTGGGCCGGTGTCACCACGGTCCGGGTATTTCCGCCGGTCGCCGTGCCGCCCGTTCTTTCGGCGTGTTCGGCGCTTGCCGTGTTTTCTGTGTTTTCTGTGTTTTCTGTGCTCATCGCCGTGTCCTTTTCAGTCCGCGACCAGGCGTTCGACCAGGCCGGTCGAATACTGGCCCTTTCGGAACTCGGTGTCAGCCAGTACCTGTTTGATGAAGGGGATGGTGGTGACCACGCCGGGACCGGCGATGTCGAACTCGGCCAGAGCGCGTTCGGCCCGGCCCAGCGCCTCAGCCCGGCTGGGTGCCCAGACCGACACCTTGGCCAGCAGCGAGTCGTAATGCGGGCTGACCCGGTATCCGGGGTAGCCGTGGGTATCGACCCGGACGAACGGGCCGGCCGGTGGTGTGAACCGTTCAAGCAGGCCCGGAGCGGGAACGAACCCGCGATCGGGGTCCTCGGTGTTCACCCGGCACTCGACCGCGACGCCGCGCGCGACGACGTCCTCCTGCCGTAGCCGCAGCGGGGTACCGGACGCGACATACAGCTGCTCGTGAACAAGATCGCATCCCGTCACCATCTCGGTAACCGGATGTTCGACCTGAATACGGCTGTTTATCTCTATGAAGTGGTGGGCCTGGTCCTCGTCAACCAGAAACTCGACCGTGCCGAGGCCGGTGAAACCGACCGAGAGCGCCCCGCGTACGGCGTCCCGGCACATTTCGGCCACCCGGTCGGGGTCGAGTTCGGGCGCGGGCGCCTCCTCGACCAGCTTCTGGTGGCGGCGCTGTACCGAGCAGTCACGAGTGCCGAGGTGGATACCTCCACCGTGCGCGTCGCAGAGTATCTGTACTTCGACGTGGCGGGCCCGCTCAAGAAAGCGTTCGACATAGATCCGGTCGTCGCCGAACACGGCCCGCGCCGCGGCGCGCGTCCGTGTGTAGGCCCGGGACAGTTCCGCGGCCGACCATACAACGGTCATACCGCGACCACCACCGCCGGCAACGGCCTTGATGATGACGGGGTAACCGACGGCGTCGGCTATATCGCGGACGTCGGCTGCGCTGCGGGCGGCCTCCGCGCTGCCGGTGAGCAGGGGCAGGCCAGCCTGGCGCATCAGCGTCCGCGCCACGCTTTTGTCTCCGAGCGACGCCATCACAGCCGGCGGGGAACCGATGAAAACCAGACCGTTCTCCGCGCAGATCTCGGCGAAATCCGGATCCTCGGACAGAAATCCGTAACCGGGATGGATGGCATCGGCCTCCGTCATCTTAGCCGCTTCTATGATGGCGGCGACATTGCAGTAGCTGCGCCGTGGCGGCGGCGGCCCGATACACACGGCCTGGTCGGCGTATCGCCGGACGACGGAATCGGCGTCCGCGGTCGAATAGACGGCGACTGTCCGGACGCCGAGCTCACGGCATGCCCGGGCGACCCGCAACGCGATCTCGCCTCGGTTCGCGATGAGAATTTTCTGAAACAATTCTACATCCCTCCGCGGGAAAAAGGCCGGGGGCCCCTCGGGGCCGCCGGGCGAGGCGGTTGTGCGATCGTGCCTTACCCGGCGGTCCGTCAGTGGTGCGGCGTGATTTCAACGAGAACCTGGCTGAACTCGACCGCTTCCCCGTTCTCGACGCAGATCCGGGCCACCGTCCCGCCGGTATCCGCGGTCACCGGATTCAGTAGTTTCATCGCCTCGATGATGCCGATGGTCGCGCCGGCCTCGATGACCTTCCCCACTGCGATGTAGGGTTCCGCCCCTGGCTCGGGGGCGTGGTAGAAGGTCCCGACGAGCGGGGCGGAGACGACGACGGTGTTCCCGGAGCCAACGTCCCCGGAACCGGCAACCCCGGAACCGGCAACCCCGAAGCCAACGTCCCCGGAGCCGGCAGCCCGGGAGCCGGCAGCGCCGGCGGGTACGAGCGCCGGAACGAGCGCCGGAACGAGCGCCGCGGCCGGATCCAGCTGGGCCGGTACGGCCGCAGCGAGCGCGACCGGCGACCATTCGACCTCGATGATCACATCTCCGGAACAGAGCCGGATGCGGCCCAGGCGCCCCGGTAGTTCATCGGCCAGCCGCCTGGCATACTCGTGCAGACACCCCAGAACGTGCTGGCGCTGATCGGTCGCGCTGCCCGGTCTCATGCGGCCGTCTCCTCCTGGCGCGGCCGCAGCCGCGGTTCGGCTGAGCCCGGAGATGGCGTGGACGCGGCCGGGGTCGCCACGGCGGCCTGGCCGAAACGGCGGAAGCGCCCACGCCGAGCGTTGACCAGTTCGGCCGCCGGCACCGACAGCAGAGGCCGCAGCGTTTCCACCACCGCGGCCCGCAGCAGGTCCGCGGCGGCACCATGATCCGCCTGTGCCCCCCCGAGCGGCTCCGGCACCACCGCGTCGACGATGCCCAGGCGCAACAACGACGGGGCGGTGAGACCGAGCGCACGCGCCGCCTGGGCGGCAGCATGGGCATCGTTCCACAGGATCGCCGAGCACGCCTCCGGGCTGATGACCGAAAAGACACCGTTCTCCGCCACAAGAACGCGGTCCGCGACGGCCAGCGCGAGCGCGCCGCCGCTGCCACCCTCACCAGTGATCACAGCAATGATCGGGGTCGGGAAGGCCGACATCCGCTGGATGGCGTGCGCGATCGCGGACGCCTGCCCCCTCTCCTCAGCCTCGCGCCCGGGGTAGGCGCCGGGGGTGTCGATCAGGGTGACCACGGGCAGCCCGAGCCGGGCCGCGAGCGACATCACCCGCATGGCCTTGCGGTAGCCCTCGGGCTGCGGCATGCCGAAGTTGTTCGCGATGAGATCCGCGGTCGAGTGCCCCTTCTGCGTCCCGACAACCGCCACGGCGAGTCCGTCGATCTCCGCCAGGCCCGCGACCACCGCGCGGCAGTCACCATAGAGGCGGTCTCCCCGCAGTTCGACAAAAGCGTCGAAGGAACGGGCGAGATAATCCTGGACGGTCGGGCGGGCCGTGTCGCGGGCGAGTCGTACGGTCTCCCATGGGTCGCGCTGGACCAACCGCTCCGGGTCGGTGATGACCACGCCCACCGGTCCGCCCACCGATCCGCCCGGCAGTCCGCCCG
Source organism: Protofrankia sp. Cas8 (assembly GCF_963555845.1). Lineage (NCBI taxonomy): Bacteria > Bacillati > Actinomycetota > Actinomycetes > Frankiales > Frankiaceae > Protofrankia > Protofrankia sp. Cas8. Next base: position 19,902 of record NZ_CAUVXI010000083.1, read on the forward strand.
GCGCAGGACCGGCGGGCGGACCGGCCGGCGCAGGACCGGCCGACGCCCCGGCAGCCGCCGGCGCACGGTACCCGGCCGACAGCAACTGCGTCAGGCAGGTCCGAAGATCCACCCGGTCGGCGACGATGTCGACCTGACCCTTACTGGCGAGAAATCCGCTGCTCTGGAACTCGGCGGGAAGTTCCTGCCCGATGGTCTGGCGGATGACGCGGGGGCCGGCGAAACCCATCCGGCTGCCGGACTCGGCAACGATCACGTCCGTGTTGGTGGCAAACGATGCAGCCACACCGCCATAGGTGGGGTCGGTCACCAGGCTGATGGACAACAGGCCCCGTTCCCGGTGCCGCTGGATGGCGATGCCGGTCTTTGCCATCTGCATCAACGACAGACAGCCCTCCTGCATTCGAGCGCCACCAGAGGTCGTGACGATGAGCAGGGCGAGCGCGTCGTCGACGGCACGTTCGACCGCGAGGGTAATCATTTCCCCGACCGCCGACCCGAGACTCCCGCCCAGAAAACGGAAATCCATGATGGCTGCGACAATAGGGTAGGCACCGATGCTGGCCGTGCCACACAGCACCGCCTCGGCAAGTGAGGTCTCCTCGCGGGCGGCCTCCCAACGCCGGCGGTAGGGCCGGGTATCGGTGAAGCCCAGGACGTCAAAGGCCACGGGTTCGATCGGCAACGGCGCGAAACTGCCCGCGTCAAGAAGCTGGTCCACCCGCTGCGACGCCGTGAGCCGACTGTGGTGACCACATTCGGGACACACGAGCAGATTGCGGGCCAGTCGCTTGCCGTAGACGAGCGCCGTACAGGACCCGCACCGGGTCCAGGCCGCAGCCCTCGCCCCGGCGGTAGCGGTCTTCACGCGACCTCCCCCTGAGACGCCGTCTCAAAGGTGTAGAAACAGTGTGCCATCGCGTCCGCGGGCGAACGCCATGTCTTCAGGTACGGCCGAATATGGTGCTGCAATCGGTCGCTGACGCGCTTGAACTCCTCGTGACCGCGTGCGTTCTCAACCGTCCGCCGGCCC
>NZ_CAUVXI010000084.1:0-1428 GCF_963555845.1 Protofrankia sp. Cas8
AACGTGCCCGCATACTCCCGACCGCCCTGCGCCGCGTGGTCCCCCCCGTCCCAGCCGTCACGCTGCGCGGGCACCGGCCAGGACGCGTCGGTGATGTTGCCCGCCGCGTCGTAGGCGTACCGCTCGGACCAGTCCGAGCCATGGACCGCGGTGACCCGCCGCGCGGGGTCGAGATCGAACCGGCGCAGGCCGGCGAGCATGTCATCGATCTCGCTGACATACCCGTCCGGGCTGTAGGAGTAGTCCCGGCGCTGGAGCACCCGCGCCTGCCCCGCGGTCCCCGGCCGGCCCGCGGTCACGGTCTGCGACAGCAGCTGGTGGTTTGCATCCCACACCTGCGCCAGCACCACCCCGCTGTCCAGGCTGCGCGCGACCTCCCGGCCGGCCTCGTCGTGGGCGAAGCGCAGGGTCCGCCCGGCGGTCTCCAAAGAGGTCGGGAGGTCGTTCGGGTCATATGCCCAGACACTCGCCGCTCCGGACGGCGTCACCCGCCGCACCCGCCGGCCCAGCCCGTCGAACGTCGAGGACACCGTCCGGCCGTTACAGGTCTCCGCCAGCACCCGACCGAGAGGATCCCGCTCGAACACACAGTCCGCATCGGAGTTGGTAGCGCGCACAACCCGGCCGACGGCGTCGTAGGCAAACGTCGTCACCGCATTGTCGTCCCGTTTCTCAATAACGTTGCCAAGCAGGTCGCGGGTGAAATGCACGCTCTCCCCCGCACCGTTGGTCCGGGCAACGAGCTGCCCGCCGGCATCATTCACATAAGCCAGGACGCGGCCGTTGAAATCGGTCTCGCGGACCAAATTCCCGGCCGGGTCATAGTCGTAGCGCCACACCAGGCCGGCCGGGTTGGTGACAGCGACCAGCCGCAGCTCGGTGTCATAGGCGAACGCGAGGCGCGCCCCGTCCGGACCGGTCCGCGCAGCCGGCAGATCGAAATGCGTCACCTCGGTGCGGGTCACCAGGCCGGCCGCGTCCACATGCTCGATCAGGTTGCCTTCCCCGTCGTAGGTCCACCGCTCGGTGGCACCGTCGGGCAGGGTCCGGGATACGGGTTTGCCCTCCACCGTCCACCCGAACCGGGTCGTCCCGCCCACCGGGTCGGTCACCGCGACCACCCGGCCGAACCCGTCCCGCTCGCAGGAGGTCACCGCACCGAGCGGATCGGTCACCGCGACCGGCAGGCCGGCGGCATCGCTCGCCACCCGCCGAATCTGGCCGAGCGCGTCGGTGACGGTGGTGAGCCGGCCACGGTCGTCATAGGCGAACCCGGTCCGCGCCCCGACCGGATCGACCACGGCGGTCAGATTCCCACGGTCATCATAGGTGCGTTCCCAGCGGGCACCATCCGCCTCGACCAGCGTCACCGGCAGCCGCAGCGCATTCCATTGTGCGGTCATCCGGCTGCCATCCGGCCGGACAACC
>NZ_CAUVXI010000084.1:1950-3695 GCF_963555845.1 Protofrankia sp. Cas8
CCCGGCGGTGTCGTAGGCAAACCGCAACGGCCGACCCGAGGAGTTCACCACCTCGATCAGCCGGCCGGCCCCGTCATAGCCATACCGGATGACCTCGGTGTCGGGTTCGCCCGCCCGCCCCCGCAACCGGATCGCGGTGACCAGGTCCTGCTGGGTGTCCACCACCAGCCGGTACCCGCCCGAATGGGTGATCTCGGCGAGCGTCCCGTCGGCGGCGTCGTAGCCCAACTCCACCCGGTGGCCGTTACGATCAGTGATCGCAGCGAGCGGCAGCGCCACCTCCCGAGCGCCGTCGACCGGGAGCGCGAAGTGGAAAACGTGGCCCGTCGCCGGGTCGGTCACCGTATAGGCACCGGCGGCGTCACGGGTCAACGCCAGCCGTGGGCCCTCCGCCGGCAGCACCGTCGCACCAGGTGCGGGATGGGGGTAGGCGAACAGCACCCCGTCCGACGCGGCATAACACACGCCCTCCTCGTCGATCTCCAGGCGGAGGTCCAATGTCGAACTCCACGACCGGCCGAACCAGCGCCCCGCCCGATACGACGACAGGTGGGTCCGCTGCAGCGCCCAGGCCAGCAGGCCGGGCAGCTCGACGTCGACCTGCGTGAGAATCATCTGCCCGCTCGCCATGTCCACCGGGTCGACCTTCAACACCCGAGACGCGGTGGTCTTGGTGAACTGATAGCCGGCCTGGAGGGTCTCCCGGACCCGGCCGGCCGCCCCCAGACCGTAGGCGGTCGCCGTGCGTACCTGCCGCAACGCCGCACCACCCACGGTGCGCAACCCTGCGCCGACCAGCCGCAGCCCCTCCCCGCGGCCCACCCCCCGACCCACCGCCACCGCGGTCCGCCCCAGCCGCGCCACGCTGACGACACCGCGCCCACCCGGAATCAGACCCAACGAGTCCAGGCCGAGTTGCCCTAACGACGCCTTACCCTGCGCGTACTTCGCCAACGTGTCCGCGAACACCACCGCACCCGCGACCAGCGCGATCGCGACCAACGCCAACCCGATCGGCCCCGAGACGAACAACGCCACCACCCCGGCGACCATCGCCACATCCCGGCAGAGGTCGACGAAGCTGTCCCAGGACCGAAACGGCGCCGACACCGCATCCCACGCCTTCGCCAACCACGGCCTGTTCTTGATCCCACTGTCCGCGAGCGCAGCCTCAATCCCATGGGCACAGGTCCGCACCGCCTGCCCGCGCAACTCCGCCGCATCCAGGGCCAACCGCCGCGCCCGCGCCCGCGCCCGATCCGCACCCGCCACCTGCCCCCGACCCGCCGCCACCCGCACCTGCCCGGCCACCGCCGCCGCGTCCCACATCGCCGTCACCGCGCAACGCACCGCCAGCCTGGGCCTTCGCCTCGGTCAGGCCGTTCGCAAAGGTAAACAGCGCATCCCCACAGCCCCGGTAGGCCCGGGCCAGCTTCGCCAGCCCGTCGGGCAGCTCCACCAGCGCCTCGGTGAACGCCGGCGCGTAATCACCGGCCATCGCCAGCTCGCCACCACTGCTCGCGATCGCCCGCAACCGCGCGGTGCCACTCTCAGCGAGATCGGCCTGGCCTCGCAACCGGACGGCCATCGCCCGCACCGCATCCGGATCACCCGGAGTCGGATCACCCTCCAACCCCAGCACACCCCAGTCGCTCACCACGATCCTCCCTGTTCACCCAGGCTTCGTCCGCCGAACGCCTACTCAGCCGCCCGCCGACCGGCAGGAGCATCCGCACCGAGAACGT
>NZ_CAUVXI010000084.1:4098-4949 GCF_963555845.1 Protofrankia sp. Cas8
ATAGGACAGACCGTGCAGTTTCCGCCGATATCTGACATCCGTCGACAAGATCGGCGCGAGTTTGTCGTCAGGTACGCCTATCCGGCCAAAAACCGTACCTAACGACAAGCAAACGCCGATCACCATCTCCACGATCAGCCGCACACGACCGATCAGGGGTGTGTGGCGGCAGGCAGGAAGGGGCTCGGGTCGCGGCCACGAAGAGCAGGGACCGGTCGCGTATGCGTTCCCGCAGGTAACGTTTGGAATCGGTGTCCTGGTAACGCTCGACACCGATGTAACGAAACCGGTGCGTTCCGCGGAACACAGACCCCGACCAGCGCCGGCCGGTCGGCACCGCAGCGCCCTGCGCTCGCAGGGAGCCGGACCGCTCGACCCGGAGATCGCCGATACCATCCAGGCCCGCCGCGGTACAGGCCCACCACGAGTGAGCCATTCCGAGTAACGATCGGCCACTCTGCATGACCGCTACTGACAGTGGTCGATCTACGAGATGCCGGTGTCGGTGTCGGTGTCGGTGAACAAGAAAACGCGGGGCTCCGATAAGAAGGTTGTTCCGATCAAAGATCAACCCTAGGGAGCCCCACGTCCCGATGAGTGGCACATACACCGCCGAGCTGCCCCTCGGCGAGCACACCGTCGCCCACCTGGCCGTACTGCTCACGGCCGAGCGTGAGCGCCGAGGCACCCAGAAGGAGACCCGCGCTCACCCTCTGAGCGCAGTCCGTGATGGTCCTGCGCTGGTTCTGCGATGGGACCCGGGTCAAGCAACTCGCCGGCGACCACGGGATCGGCCGGTCGACGGCCTACACCTACCTCCACGAGGGCATCGCGGTGCTGGCGCTGCGGGT
>NZ_CAUVXI010000084.1:5055-10770 GCF_963555845.1 Protofrankia sp. Cas8
ACCTGACCTGCGCAATGCCCTACTGGCCGCGAAGGCGGCCGGTTACGATCATGTGATCGTCGACGGTTCGGTGATCGAGACCGACCGGGTGCGCACCCCGGTCCCACCAAAGACGTGGATCTCTGGCGGTCCGGGAAGATCCATAATCATGGCGGCAACGTCCAGGTCGCCGTCCCGTACAAGAAGCCCAAGGGCGAGGCCCTTCCCGACGACCAGAAGCAGCACAACCGGGTCCACAACGCGCTGCGGGCTGTCGGCGAACGCGCGAATGCCCTTCTGAAGCATTTCCGGGCCCTGCGGAACATCAGCCTCGGCCCCTGGAAGATCGGTCTCATCGCGAAAGCCGCCCTCGTGATCCTTCACATCGAGCACGGCCGCACCACCTGACAGCCAACACGGGAACACGCCAGGCGCCCGGCAGGCGTCACTACCGCAAAGTAAGGCCGGTTTCTGGCACCCCACAGGCGGTCACGGGCTGATCAGTGGTCGGAAGGCGGCCTGTATCTGGGAATCGGAGGGGCTGACGTAGTCCTTCATGTCGTAGCGGAAGGTGCGATAAGGGTCAGGGCAGCTTGCGCCGCTGATCTCCACTCTGGTGTCGGTCACGAGTCGTCCGGTTCGTAGCTCGTAAACGCGAACGCGCAACGCCACCCGGTAAAACGTCACGTTCTCGACGCCTAAAAATTGATATTGGCAGGTTGCGACCGCGGCTCCGAACTCGGCGTTGCCGACGCAGAGCACCCGGGTGGCAGTGGTGACGTCATCGGTCCTCCACTCGGCGGGGAGATTGTCCACGTAGTCTTTGTTGCCGACTATCAGTGCGCGGTTCGGCCCGCCGGAAGGGGCGGCTGCGTACGGTACCGGAGCGGAGCAGTACGCCGGTTGGTCGGAGTCCGGCGACTCCAGCAGACGGCGTAGGGTCGCCAGCTCGGCCTCCCGTTCGCCGCGTATCCTCGCCTCCTCGGCATCCCGCTCGCGGCGTATTCTCGCATCCTCGATCTTCTGGTTGGCCTGTTGTATTCCCTCTCGGGCTTTGGCGGCAAGATTGTGGCCGGGGTACTGGTCGAGCAGCTGCTGGTATTTCGCCCGCGCATTCTCCCAGTCCCCGGCCGCCAGGAACGTGTTGCCGCAGTCGACCAGCGCCGCAGGCGCGAGCTGTGGGACGACCTGGGCGGCGCGGTCCAGCCCCTTGCCGCCGGGCGGCCGCGCGGCGAGCCACGTGAGGATCTTCACGGTGTTGCAGGGATCCTTGGTCGGTAGGCCGTTGAGGAACCGGTCCAATGCTCCCTGCACCATGGTTTCATGGCCGGGCAGCTCCGTGAGGATGGTGGAAAGCTGCCGGAAACCGGTGTCCAGGGCTGCGGTGTTACCGGCCCGCCCGGCGTCGAAATCACCGGCGACCGGCCGCAGCAGTGCGCATGCCTTGACCATGTTCTCGCCGTCGGCGACCGGAGAGACAGCGACCATGCGGTGAGCGGGCGACACCCTGGCCGTGGCGGCCTCCGCCCGCGGGCAGTCACCGGTGCGGTGGGCCGCGGCGACGTCCCCCTCGATCTGCGCGATGGTGAACCGGAGGAAACCGAAGGCCAGCAGTACCGGGAGCACTAAGGCGAAGGCGATGACCCCTTGTCTCCTCGACCGGTCCGGCCGGATCCGGCCCCGGCGCGGTCGCCCACCAGCCAGATACCAGCCGTGTGCGATGACGGCCACCCACCACAGCAGCACGACGATCCCGAACCACAGTGTCTGCGCGACCGAGGCGAAGATGATGAGGAGCTCGGCTGTGATCAGGGTGACGACGACGGCGAGCTGTCCCCGGCCCAGCATCAGGTACCCGCCACCGAACAGGGATGCGTTGGCAAGCGCGACGGCCAGCGGGTCACGGGGCCGGGCCGCAGCCTTCGGCCTTGGCTCGGCCTGCGTCATGGGTACGTCCTTCCTGCTTCTTTGGCTCTCGCTCGTCGGCCGGCCGCCCGGCCTCCGTCGCCGACCACTTAGGCGGGCGGTGTGATGCGGAGGATCACCGTTCGGTTACGGGTGTCACCGGCAGGGCCGTCAGGATGAGGGGGGACGGCGTTGCCGGCCGCAGAGATCGTGAGGGCGGCGGCGGGGACGCCGGCCTGACTCAAGATCTTCGCCGCGGACGCGGCGCGGGCCAGACTCAGCGCGGTGTTGTCGGGGAACGGGCCGCCGGGGCGTACCGGGAAATTGTCGCTGTGTCCGACGATCTCGACGGCGATATCGGGTATCGCCGCCAGCCGGATACCCAGCCCGGCGAGCGCCGCGCGGCCTTGCGGGCTGGGGGTGTCGTACGTGGCGAACAGCGCGTCGTGGAAGACGACGACCACCTGGCCGCCGGCCTTGGCGATGGTGACCTCCGGTCCGGCTAAGCGCGCGGCCAGGTCCGCCGTCACATTCACCGATTCGGTGGGAGCCGGCGCGGGGGCCGTTGCAGGGGCCGGCGCGGGGGCCGCTACCGCCGGGTTGGTCCGGTCGTGGCCGAACCGCCAGCCCCCACCGAAGGCGAGAACGACGAGCAGGGCGGCGACACCGCCCCGGACGCGGCCGCTGCCGCGGCGGGTGCGCAGTCGTTCGAGGCGGCGCAGGCCCGCTGTGGCCCCGTCCGTGGGGCCGTCCATGGCCAGCGCAGCCCGCCAGTGACGCTCGGCGTCGCCGAACCGACCCTGCTGCGCGTGGATCCGGGCGAGCAAGTCGTGTTCCGCCGCGGTGTGGTCGCGCCCGGTCGCCAGCTCTGTGAGGAGGCTGACGGCGTGCTCGTACCGGCCGGAACGGGCCAGCGTGACGGCCTGCCCCCGGACGACCTCGCCGATCAGCGCGACGTGGGTGGTGTCACCGAGACTTGTAGACATTGCTGTAGGCCTCCGGGTCCGCCTGCCTGTCCTCGGGCGGAAGCAGGTCGATAAGCTGTCGGACCACCGTCCGCAGCCGCTCGATGTCGTTGCTGTCGACAGCGCGCTGCCCGTCCGCGATCAGGCGTGCGGCCAGGGCCTGGTCGCGCAGCTCGGACCGCTGTTCGACCAGCCGGGTGAAGCGGGCCATCGCCACGGCACCCGTCTTTCGGTCGAGCATCATGGCCAGGTGACCGGTCAGCTCGTCGACGAGGGTCTTCAGGTGCGCGGCGTCCTGACCGGCCAGCGCACGGCGAATGTCGGCGGCGAGGAGCTCGTGCCGCCGCCGGTCCTTGGCGTCGCCGTATTCCTCGATCATCCCCGGCGCGTCGTGGAGCACCCGGTTCGCCCATTCGACCAGTGAGGGCCACTCCAGCGCATGTTCGACGTCGTCGAGCTTCGCCCGCAGGTCCAGCATCCGCTTGCCGGCGGTGCTCGCCGCGTCCGCGTCACCGTGTTCGGTGGAGGCCACGTCGTTCTCGAGCTGATCGACTGCCCGCTCGTCGTCCAGCTCACCGAGGATGGCGAGCGCTGCCGGGTCGGACGTACGCCGCGCGTCGGCGCGCAAGGCATCCAGCCGCTCCTGCTCGGCGTTCAGCGCCCGGCGCAGCTCGGCCGGGGCCGGAGCGCTCTCGGTCGTCAGGTCGTGGACGGCGTCGAACTCCTCGTCGAGGATCGGCACGTACGCCCTGGTGGTCACCAGCCGGGAGGCGTCGATCTCGATCACCACCTCGATCTCGCTGTTGCGCGGGATGTTGCGGGCCACCTGGTCGGCGAGGATCTCCAGCGCGCCCACCTGCCGGTTGCGGTCGGCCCGGGAGTGCTCCCCCTCCAGGATCGGGATCCGCAGCAGACCGCCCGACTGGCCGCGGGTCAGCAGCACGGTGCTCCGCAGGATCTCGCGGGCCTTGCCGGGGATCCGCGTGCCCTTGGCCAGCAGCCAGGAGACCTCGTTGCCGGCCAGCGCCACCCCGATCGAGTGGGTGAGAGTGGCGGCCGGCGCGACTGTGCCGAGGGTGTAGGTCAGCTCCGCGGGCTGAATCCGCTCGCGGGTTCCGGTCGGGTCCTCCAGGACGATCTCATAGGTGTTCCGCCGCTCGGGCTCGGCACGCAGGGTGGTGATGAACGAGCCGGCCGCCGGCAAAATGATCTTACCGCTGTGCCACGGCGGGCGGGCCTCGGCGTTGACGAACTCGACGGTAGACCCCTCAAGCTTGCGGCCGGCCGGGCCCCGCACCACCCCGCCGACCACAGGCTCCGGATCGGAGCCGATCGGCTTGTACTCAAGGTCCACGGTGTAGGCGACGTCGGGGCGCGCCGGCTCCGCCGGCAGTCGCTGGGTCCCAGCAAAGATCGCCGCGCCGCAGGCCACGACGGTCATCGGGTCCTGGCTGACATCCAGCTCGATGCCGAGACCTTCGGTGAGCCGCCGACGCAGGTACGGCATGAGGGTGGGCCCGCCGACGAGCAGTACCCGGTCGATCTTCTCCGGCGCGAGGTGGCTCTCCCGCAGCGCGGCCTGGCAGATGTTGATCGCGCGGGCGACGAAGGGTTCGGTCAGCTGGTCCACATCCGCGCTGTGCAGCTCGTGGACGAACTCCACCGGGTTCCCGCGGGAGTCGGTGCACAGCGGGGGCTCGCTGATGTCGATCAGCGCCGATTCCGTCGAGGACAACTCGATCTTCGCGTTCTCTGCGGCCGCCTTCAGCTTCGCGATCGCCTGGGCCCAGGTGGGCTCGCCCCGGCCGAAGCCGGGGAGCGAATACTGCTGGAGCAGCGCGGGAATCAGCAGCTGTTCGACGATCGCCCAGTCGATGAGTTTCCCGCCGAGGAAGTTGTCACCACGGTGGTTGACGATGTCGAACTCGCCGTCCCGGATATGCACGACCGAGGCGTCGAAGGTTCCCCCGCCGAGGTCGAAGACCAGCCGGTAGATGTTGTCCTCGTCGCGCTGAAAACTGTAGGCGAGGGCGGCTGCGGTCGGTTCCTGCAGCAGCGGCGACAGTTCCAGGCCAGCGGCCTCGGCGGCCCGCCGGGTGGCGTCGGTCTGGTTCAGCTCGAACGCGGCCGGAACGGTGATGACCGCGGCCCGGATGTCCTCCCCGAGCTGCCTGGTGACATTCGTCTTGAGTGCCCGCAGCACATGCGCGGACAGTTCCTCCGGGGTCAGCGCCAGACCACTGTTGGCGAATGTCGTCGCCTGGTCGCGCAGCCCCATCTTAAGCTTGAACTCGGCGGCGGCGTTCGCCGGATCGGACTCGACGCGTTCCCGGGCCCGTTCGCCGACATGGATCCGGCCGTTGCGGTCAGCGTAGACCGCCGACGGCGTCGTGTCGTGCTGGAACGCGTTCTTGATGATGCGGGCCTTCGTTCCGTCCAGGACCGCAATCGCGCTGTTGGTATCGGCTATCCGCGGTCGCGGCGTCCCGGCTTTGCCAATGCCGTACCCGAGCAGATCTGGAACATGATTCTCATCGACCTGGAGAACGGCGCGGTCGCGACGCCGTTCCGGGCGTTGCTGACCTCCGCCCTGCGCGACCAGCCCCACAACCGGGTTTTCCGCCTGCTGGCGCAGCGATACGGCGTCGACCCCACCGCCGGCTGACCGGCCTCGGATGGCAGGTGGGCTGTGTGGTCGGCGGGGTTACGCTGATCGTCGCAGGGCGGTTCCGGTGAGCAGCCGGTGAGCAACGGGGGCGGTTGTGGACGAGCAACGGGGGACCGGTTCGGGGGCATTCTCGAGCAACGCCCAGCCCGTGGACGGCGCCCTGCGTGCCTGGGCGGTCGCCCATGCCCGCACCGTAGG
>NZ_CAUVXI010000084.1:11126-12740 GCF_963555845.1 Protofrankia sp. Cas8
CGTCGTCGTCACCGAACCGCCGGCCACCCTGACCGGCCACACCGGAGAGATCAACTCGGTGGGGTGGGCGGCCGGCCCCGACGGCCGGCTGCTACTCGCCTCCGGCAGCAACGACGCCACGGTGCGGATCTGGGATCCGCGCACCGGCCACCTCCTGCACACCCTGACCGGCCACACCAGCACGGTCTGGTCGGTGAGGTGGGCGACAGGCCCCGACGGCCGGCTACTACTCGCCTCAGGCAGCTACGACGCCACGGTGCGGATCTGGGATCCGACCACCGGCCACACCCTGCACACCCTCACCGGCCACACCGGCACGGTCTACTCGGTGGGGTGGGCGACAGGCCCCGACGGCCGGCTACTACTCGCCTCAAGCAGCACCGACGCCACGGTGCGAATCTGGGATCCGACCACCGGCCACACCCTGCACACCCTCACCGGCCACACCAGCACGGTCGGGTCGGTGGGGTGGGCGACCGGCCCCGACGGCCGGCTACTACTCGCCTCCGGCAGCAACGACGCCACGGTGCGGATCTGGGATCCGCACACCGGCCACACCCTGCACACCCTGACCGGCCACACCGGCCCGGTCTTGTCGGTGGGGTGGGCGACCGGCCCCGACGGCCGGCTACTACTCGCCTCAGGCAGCGGCGACCGGACGGTGCGGATCTGGGATCCGACCACCGGCCACACCCTGCACACCCTGACCGGCCACACCAGCACGGTCTGGTCGGTGAGGTGGGCGACCGGCCCCGACGGCCGGCTACTACTCGCCTCAGGCAGCTACGACGCCACGGTGCGGATCTGGGATCCGACCACCGGCCACACCCTGCACACCCTGACCGGCCACACCAGCGGGGTCTACTCGGTGGGGTGGGCGACCGGCCCCGACGGCCGGCTACTACTCGCCTCAGGCAGCGGCGACGCCACGGTGCGGATCTGGAACGTGACAGTGCCGCCACCGCGGCCGGATGCGGCCGTCACGGCTGATCCGGTCCCGTCCCGGTGGCAGACGGAAGCGGCCGGTCTGATCCTGCTGGGCGCGGGTGAATTGTGGCCGCCGCTGTCGACCATCCACGACCTGATTGCGATCACAGCAGGTAGAGCCGCCCGGCCCGGCACCCCACCCAGCCATGATCATTTGATGGGTGGAACAGGCCAGCTGGGCGATGCGGGCGGCACGCTGTACGACCCGCGGATCCGGGCACTAGCCACCCACCCCGGGATCATCCGTCTCCGCCAGCTGGCCTGGCCACCGGCCGCCCGTGTCGGGTTCGCCGCACTCCTCGCCACCGACCTGCACACCAACCCCGCCTATCTGCCACCGGCGGGCAGCAGCCCGGTTGGCCAGCGCGACATGCTGCACACCGCTCTCCACAGCCCGGCCGGCACACCCAGCCCACCACCGGTGAACATCGACCGGCTCGTCGCCGCCGCCAACCGCATCGACGGGCGACTGACCGCCCTGCTCACCATCGTTGGACCCGACGCGATCGCCACCGACCCCACCCTGCCGCTACGGCTCCGCGACCGCGCCCCGGCCATGCCCCCGCTGAACGGCACACACCTGACGCTCCTCGCCGACGCCACCATCCTCACCACCACCAGCCAGAA
>NZ_CAUVXI010000084.1:13246-22411 GCF_963555845.1 Protofrankia sp. Cas8
CCCCACCCCAACCCGTCACGATCATCCTCGACACCACCCCACCCACGTTCGGACCCGTCGAAACCGTCCTCCGCCTCGCCGCCCATCTCCTCACCGTCACCCTCTGGCGCACAGGCCAACACCCCACCCTCATCACCCTCGACCAGCCCGCCCTGCCACGCCCCCTCACCAACCCCGCCGACCTGACCACCCTCTGGACCGCCCGCACCCTGCACCCCCCCAACCTGCACACCGCGCTGCGCACCGCCACCCACACCCCGACGCCCACCACCGTGATCCTCACCCACCACCACCTCGCCCACGACCACCCCATCCACCCCGGACCCCACCTACGACTCCTGACCACCCACCCCCCCGGCACCCCACCCCCCAACCCGGGCACCAGCCACGCATCCCGCACCGCCACCGCAGACGGGCGGTACCACCGCCACCTCCCACCCCACCCCGACGCGGCCACCCTCACCGACGCCATCCACGCCCTACTCACCCCGACCACCGACGACCAGACCCGCATCGGCGGGCCTGCTGGACTGGACAACCACCAGCCGCCGACGCGGGGCTCGGACGGCCGCTCGCCCGCCGGCCGAAAGATGTGAATCCACTGCTATGGGAGCAGCACGAAAGTCACATCGTTCAGGCGACCGCTCGCCCGCCGGCCGAAAGATGTGAATCCACTGCTATGGGAGCAGCACGAAAGTCACATCGTTCAGACGACCGCCGACGCGGGGCTCGGGCGACCGCTCGCCCGCCAGCGCAGGGTTCAGACGACCGCCGGCGCGGGGTTCGGACGACGGTGGGGCCTCACGGCGAGATGCGGGTTCCGTTCTGGCGGGCGGCGCGTTCGTAAAGATGGGCGGCCCGCAGCGGGTCACCGTTGCGTTCATGGAGCGCCGCAGCCCCGACAAAGTTGTCGGCGAGCTCGGCCTCGAGCGCGTCATCCAGCCAGGTACGCGGTGCCGACGGTGCGGCCGGGACGCGGTTGCGCAGCCTTTTCCACAGCTCTCGGGCACGTTGCACGCCGCCGACGGGCGGCTGCGGTTGCGGTGTCGACGCGGCAACCGGCATCACCTCGGGTGGCCGTGGGGTGACCTGTGCGTCGACCTCGGCCAGCGCCGCGACGGTCTCCGGTGGGAGCTGAAGGTCCAGATCGGGGCCGGGACCGGCCCACAACGTCCAGACCGGCTGGCGGGCGCGCAGGTCAAAGGCGACGGCCCGGTCCGGCAGCGCCACCACGGCAACGTCGTCCACAACGCCGAACAGGGCTTGGCGGGCGGTCGGGGGCAGCCGCGGGCGCGTCCGGTAGCCGACCGGCAGAAACAGCGGACCCGGGCCGAGGCGGTACAGCGGTTCACCGATCGGTAGCCGTTCGAGCAAACCGCCGGGGGCGAGCAGCAGGTGCCTGTCCCGACCGCGGACGACGAACGCGATCTCGGCGAGTGGGTGCCCTTCCAACAGCGGCGGGACGCTGGCGAGATCGTCGTCGTCGAGGAGCGCCGCGGCGATGTCCACACCGCTGGTGCGGCCCGGCACGATCGCGACCGGCTGCCCGTCCAGCCGCCCGTCCAGCCGCAACAACGTGGTGTCCGGTACCGGAATGGTCCGGTCCGGTGGCTCCAACCGGTAGCCGTCGGCGAGCCGGACGAGCGCGGCTCCGTCGCTGGGCTCGCCCAGGCCGACCAGCCGCCAGCAGCCGAACGAGCTGTCGGCCAGCACCCACGTGCCGGCGTCCACCAGGTCGGCGAGCAGCGGATCGGGCAGGGCGGACGCCATGGCGTGCTGGAGCAGCAGCCCGTCGCCTGCGGCCCGGCAGACCAGCACGAACGGGTCATGATCGAGCGCAGCCAGTAGCGACGCGGGCAGCGTCTCCCCCGATGCAGGGGACAGCCGCAGTTCGGTGGCGACCCGGCCACCACCGAACGGTCCGGCAACAGCCCCGGGCAGCACAGGACCGGACAGCAGGGCGTCGAACAGCGGATCCAGCCGGACCGGCCGGTAGCTCACCGACAGCCCCAGCTCCAGGGCGCGTTGGATGACCTCGCCGGCCAGCGCACCGGGCAGCAGGACCACCGCCTCGGTGGATGTGCCGGCCGCCACCGGGTGGAGTCCGGCGGTCCGGACCACTTCGACGACGCTCACCGGACGAAGCCCGGACGTCGGCACCGACCCACGGTCGCCGTCCGGTATCACCGGGGCGACCGAGGCGACCGGGGCGACCGGCGTGGCGCCCCAGCCACGGTCCGGCCGGAACCATCCATCGGCGTGGACATACAGCCGACCCTGCGCGGTTGACACCAGCTCCCGGCCCAGGTCGAGGTCCATTTCCGCGGCCACCCACCAGCTCCCGGAACCGGCGACGGTCGGGACGCCTGACGGTTCCTCCAGTCCGTCGGCCCGCAGGAACTGGATGCTGTCACGGTGCCCGGTCGCCACGAGTGAGCCGGCGAACACCAGCGCTGCGGAGGCGGAGCCGAACCTGCCGGCGAGTTCCACCACCTGCGCAGAAAGGCCGGCGGAGTCAGCGGACCCGTTCGATCCGGGCTGTCCGGTGGAAGGCTCCGGCCGGACGGTCGGTCCGTTCCGGGCGATCGGGATCGGGATCGCGTCCGGGGGCGTGGGCTCCGGTAGCGGGGATACCTGCGGAACGGGAACCTCGTCCGGCCGGATCTCGTGGACACCGAAAGGATGTCGCCCTTGACCGGACGCTGGAGGATCGGGATTCAGAGCCATCCGCTACCCCGCGGACAGGCTGGTCGTGGGCCCGGCTGCTGTCGGTGGCACAGCACCGGTCGGCAGGGTCAGTTCGGTGTGCAGCACCCGCGCCGACCATTCAGCCCACCGTTGCTCCGCGCCGGTGCGGCGACCGCGCACGGCCGCGGCGAAGACGAGAGCGACCTGGTCATAGCGGTGCGCGGCCTCAGCCAGCACGACCGCCCATTCCTCGATCCGGCGGCTGGCGGAGTGCGCCGGCCAGGCAGGTTCGGTAACCGTTGGCTCGGCCAGCATCGCCTGGACGTCGACGAGTACAGGAAGGATGTGCCGGTCGGGCAGCCCGTCCGCGACGTCGCAGCGGGCCAGCACCAGTCGACGCAACAGGGCGTCGAACATCGCCGCGACCGCCGGTTCAGCCTGGTGGGCCGGTCCGGCCGGGTCAGATAGCAGCAGTGCCCGAGCCGCGGCCGGGTCACCCACCTCATGGGCAAGTGTCCAGGCCGCCACGTGGACGAGACCGGCCGCGGTGTAGTCCGCGGCGGCGTCCCGGTGCCGACCGAGCTGGGCGTACAGGCCGGCCGACCGCGGGAACAGGCCGGCGTCCCGATAACAACGCGCGGCCTCGGCAACCTGCCCGGCCCGCAGGTAGCAGGTCGCGGCCCGGTCGAGCAGCGGGGCGTCAGTCACGGAGCCGTGGCCCCCCTTCGGCCCTTTGTTCGGTCGAGGGCTCCTCGGTCGGTCGCTGCCCGACCTGCTCGCGGCCGGCCGGTGCGACCTGCGGAGCTTCCTGCTCGATGAGGGCGCTGTTCTCGACGATGCGGGCGATGTCGGCGGTGGCCCGGTCGTGGCGGGCGTCGTGGTCGGTGGCGGGCGCGCCCTCTCCGGTGTCCTCGACGCGGAACACCTCGACCTCGCCCGTGTCGGCGCGGTAGCGGAACTTCACCCGGACCCGCATACGTTCACCCCCCTATCCTCACGATCGGCAATCAGAGCGGACCGCACAGATCCACAGTTTTATAGATCTTCAGACCGTCAGTGCTCCAGGGACTGCGGCCTCCGGGCGCGCGATCTGACGATCGTCGCGCGCCCTTTGGCCCGCTAGATCTGCAGCTCGAACTCGATGTCGAGAACGCCGCCGTTCTCCGAGCAGGTGATGCCCTCGGCCCGCCTGGCTCGGGCGTAGGCCAGGATCGCGTCCCGGTAGGCGCCGGCCAGCGCCTGATGGAAAATGTTGCGCCCCTGGATGCCGACAGCGACCAGCCGGGTCGCCGCCTCCCGGCGCAGCGCCTCGACGCGGGCGGTCGCGGCTTGCGCCAGAGCGGCGTCCGCGCGAGCCGCGGCGGCGGCTTCCACAGCGGTGCCTTCGGCGTCGTCGGCCTGCGCCCGGGCGGCGGCGAGCAGCGCGTCGACCTGGGCGTCGACGGCCCGAGCGGCGTTGCGTTCGGCATCCCGGCGCGCGTGGGTCTCCGTCCGGCCGCCGTAGTTGTCGTCGTAGTAGGTGCCTTCGCCCTCACCTTCGACGGTTTCGGCGAGCTGTCCGCGTACGACGGTGGCGACTTCGGCGGACGCCGCCACCTCGGCGGCAACCTCCGCGACGATCTCCAGTTCGCGGGTGGCCGGGTGGTAGAGCAGGTAGCCGCCGTCGAGGGCGTGTCGGAACGACTCGCCGTCCCGTTCCCACCCGTCGGTGCGGGCAAGCACGCCGCTCAGCGCGGCCAGGGTGGGCGCGCCGATGCTGCTGCCCAGCGGCTCGCGGACCCGCGCGTCCCCGACGGCCTGCCCACGCCGGGTCACCTGGCGGCGGACCTCCTGCTCCCAGGCGTCGGTCAGATCACGGGTGGCGCGGACGCGGACCCGACGTGGGTTACACATCGACCAGCCCCTCCTCGGCGAATCGTTCCCGGAAGATGGTCAGCGTTTCCCGCTGATGCTGCTGGACGCCGGCGAGCAGGTCGCGGGCGTCGGGATGCTCGCGGCGTAGTTCCAGGGCGAGCCGCTGACCGCGCCGCAGCAGCTCCTTGAACTCCTCGGCCCCGGCCACCCGTTCGCGCTGACCGACCAGCTCGGTGAGGTCGATCCGCAGCTCGCCGAGGCTGCGGACGGTGTGGCCCGGCTGGTCGACGGGAACGCCTGCGTCAGCGGCGATCCGGCGCATCGTCTGTTCGTCCCGCGGGTTCGTCCACAGGTGGACGAGCGGAGCCAGATCGGCGATCTCCGCGGCGGCGCGTCCAGCGAGCAGCGCGGACGCCGCGAATGTCTTCTGCGCCTTCACCGCGCGCCGGTCGGAGAAGGCGACGCCCTCGGCGCGCAACGAGCGCACGATGCGGGCGAACGGTCCGCGCACAGCGGTCAGGTCGATGTCGGCGACGGCGCGTTGCAGGGTGAGCAGGTCGGCGAGGCTGAAACCGACCCGGGTCCGCGCGGCCGGCTCGTCCGACGGTCCGGACTGTCGTCCGGACTGTCGTCCGGATGGACCGGATGGACCGGACGGACCGGACGGACCGCGAACGCCGGCAAGGTTGATCAGAGTCTGTTCGCCGCGCCAGCCGAGCGCGAGAACATCCTCGATGTCGTCGTCGGGCACGTAGTCGAGCCGGCAGCGCAGCAGGAACCGGTCACTGAACGCGGCCAGCACCGGGTCGTCCGGGATGTCGTTGGACGACCCGAGCAGCGTGATCAGGTTGGCCGGGACGGCCTGGGCGCCGTTGTGGAAGGTCCGCTCGTTGATGAGGGTGAGCAGCGTGTTGAGGATCGCCGAGCTGCCCTGGAACACCTCGTCCAGGAACGCGATGTCGGCTTCGGGGAGCATCCCGGCCGTGTTGACCTGGTAGACGCCCTCGGTCTGGAACCGTCGGATGTCGACCGGCCCGTACAGCTCGGCGGGTTCGGTGAACCGGGTGAGCAGGTAGCTGAAGTAGCGGGCGTCGAGCATCCGCCGGAAGCGTTCCAGCAGGCTGGTCTTGGCGGTTCCGGGCGGCCCGACGAGCAGGACGTGCTCACGGCACAGGACGGCCAGCGCGACCAAGTCGACCGCTTCGTCCCGGCCGACGAAGCTCTGCTTGACGTCGTGGAGCCGGGTGGCGAAGGTCCGGGCCAGCACCCTGGTCGGCTGGTCCAGCACTGGTGTGGTCGTGGTCATGGCGCGGTGATCTCTTCCCCATCGGTGACAATAGGAACCATTTCCGTGGCGCTCCGGCGCCCGGCGACCCCGGTGAGCCTGATCGGGCCGACCAGGGTCACCCGGCGCTGGCCATCACCGGAACGACCGAGCCGGGGGTTCTTCTCCCGCTCCCGTTGTCGACGGGCCGCCTTCAGCGCCCCGATCAGCTCGCCGAGCCGGCGGGCGTCGGCGCGTCGCCGGTCGGCTCCGACCAGCTCGTCGGCGCGGCCGTCGCGGAACACCGAGCGGATCTCGTCGCCGTTGAGCCCCTCGGTGACCCGCGCAATGCCGTCCACCAGCGCTGGACTCACCGGAATACCGAAGTGGTCGGCGTGCACCCGGGCGATCTCCCGGCGGGCATCCTCCTGCGGAAGGTCGATTCTGATCGGCCGGAACCGGCTCGGCCGCAGCAGAGCGTCATCGATCAGATCGATCCGGTTGGTCGTACCGATGATCAGAACTGGCACCTCGGGCCGGAAACCGTCCAACTCGGTGAGCAGTTGGGCCACGATCGCGTTGCCCGCCCGGCTGCCGCCGTCGTCCCGGCCGGAGCGCCTGGCCGCGATCGAGTCGAACTCGTCAAAGACGACCACGGCCGGGGCGTTGCGGCGGGCCTCGGCGAACAGTTCACGGACCTTGCGTTCGCTCTCCCCGACGTACATGTCGGTGACCTCCGGCCCGCTGACCACCAGGATGGTGGCGGCCAGGCGGGCGGCCACGGCCTTGGCGAACAGCGTCTTGCCCGTCCCCGGCGGGCCGTGGAAGATGAACCCGCGTGGCACCAGGTCGTGGCGCAGATGCTCGGGCAGATCGACGGCACCGCCGACGATGGTCAGCGCCCGTTCCAGCTCGGCCTTGACGTCCCCATAGCCGCCGATCGCCGAGAACGGCACGTTCGGCACCTCGAACGAGCTGGATGTGCGGGCCTTGAACACCCGCAGCTCGTGGCGCAGGTCGGCGAAGGTGGGCCGCCGGGCCGCGCCGATCGCCGGACGGTGCTGGTGGTAGGCGAACCGCAGGGCGTTGCGGAACCGGACGGCGTTCATCCCGGCCACGTACTTGTACAGGTCGGTCGCGTCGAAACCGTCGAACAGCTCGGCCTCTGCGCGGGTGACCAGCGCCCGGCCGACCGGCACCCGCTCACCGGAGCGGGTCGTCACCTCCCGGGGCAGGATCTCGATCGACAACCGCACCGCGAACCGGTTGGCCAGCACCTCGGGGATCACCAGGGACGGGTCGGTGAACGCCAGCAGCACGCAGGCGCTGCGCTCGTAGAGGACGTCGGTCAGCTCGCGGGCCTCGCTCGTCAGCGTCGCGTCAGTGCCGCCGGCCAGCAGATCCAGGTGCGGCACGACGACCACGTCACCCGGCTTGGCATCGGTGACCGCAGCCTGCAGCGCGGCCAGCAGTTCGGCGCGCCGCCCGCCGCCGAGCGGGGTCGCATCCCCCAGACCGCTCGCCATTCCCGACGCCATTCCCGACGCCGTCCCCGGCGCCATCCCGGCCGCTGCGGACCCGCCGCCGAGCCGGAGCATCCGCGCCGGCCGGCCGGACCGCCCGGCGATCTCGTGCGCCAGGTGTTCGACCAGCAACTTCTCGCACCGGATGAGGACGGACAGGCCGCTTTCCAGGTACGCGACGGCCCGGTTGATCTCCATATCATGCGCGATCAGGACGGCTTCCCGCTCGCTCAGCGTCTCCGGATGGCCCGGTTCCGCGGCCACGCCCGACCCGGCCATGCCCTGTCCGGCCATGCCGGCCCCGGCGTCGGCAGCGGGCCCGATCCCGGTTGCTGGCCCGCTGCCCTGGGGTGAGCGGGCCGCGGCCAGGGTCGTCAGGTCGAGGCCGGGCGGGGGATAGAGCGGGGTCGACAGGTCGAATTCGACCAGTTCCAGGACGAGTCGCCCGACCGGCACGTCCAGATAGGCGGAATCAAGCGGGGTGAGGCTGAACGCCGGCAGATCGGCCAGCAGCTCACCGAGGGTGAGATCCGGCTCGTCGGTCCCGGCCAGCACGTAGCGGTCGTGGAACGCCGTCCGGTCCAGCGGTACGAGCGTCAGGCTGCGCATCCGGCCGCTCATGCGTCTCCCGATTCGCTCATGCCGCGCCTGCCGACAGGCCGAGCCGGTACCGCCGGACGAGGTTCAGCGCGTCGCGGTGGCCGTCCAGGAGCGTCCGGGAGCGGATCAGTTCCGGGTCCCGCTGGTCCAGTGCGGCCAGCGGCGCCCAGAATCCGACGGTGGCGACGGGCAGGTCGTCGGGCAGACCGAAACCGGACAGCGCCCTGGCCGCCCAGGTCAACCGGCGGTCCCAGTCGACGCCGTGGCGCAGCCGGGCCAGCAGGTAGGTGTCGAGCACGACGCCCGGATGATCGTGGGACAGCCGGGTCAGCAGTTCCGCGCGCCAGGTGAGCACTGCGGGGTCCGGTGACCATCCGGCGAGCGCCGCTGTCACCACCGCCCGCCCGCGCGGTCGACCGAGCAGATCGGTGGCGGCCGCGACCTCCGTCGCGGTGGCACCGGCGCTCACCCGGCTGGCCGCCGGCCGGAACAGCACGGCGGTCAGCGTGGACGCCCGCAGCAGCGTGTCTGCCAGCTCGGGCACGGCCCGGCACGCCGCGAGCGTCGGCGCGACCACGGCATGCCGGGCGAGGGCGTCGGCCCAGCCATCGGTCGCCGGTCGCAGTGCCGGGGCCGCTTCGGCGAGCGCCCGCGCCGGGCCAGCCTGAGCCCGCCCGCCGACCGCGGCGGCCAGCAGCAGCGCCCCCGCACCGACCGGCGACCGGTCTGCGAACGGGGGTGATCCCGCCCCGAGCCTCGCGGCCGTGTCACGGGTCAGCTCCCGCAGCACCGTCAGGGTTGCCGCGGCGGGATGGGCGAGCGCGCTGGTTTCCCGCAACGGGCCGACCGGCGGTGGCGCCGACCATCCGGCGGTGTCACCGGCCCAGGCGAGCACGCGGCACGCGGTCGTCTCCGCGTTCATCCGGCGGCCCTGTTCATCCGACAGCCCGGTTCATCCGACAGCCCTGTTCATCTGATGGGCACCGTCATCCGGTCGCCACCCAGTAGGAGGCGAGCACCATGTCCTCGGTTGCGGTGGCGTCGGGTGCGCCAGCCCCGGCCTCGGCAGCCTCGGCGTGGTAGAAGCGCAGCACTCGGTCATCCCGGTCATGCCGGTCGATGTTGACCAGTCCGGCGACCTGCCAGGGCCGGCGGAACGTGGTCGTGTGCAGCTCGACGTCGATCGACGACAGCCCGATCTCGCTGGTGGCCGGGAACAGATGGGTGTGGTACCAG
>NZ_CAUVXI010000085.1:0-15667 GCF_963555845.1 Protofrankia sp. Cas8
ATGGAGTATGCCCTCGAGCTCAACCGGCTGATCGAGCTGCAGATGGAAGGTGCGGTCGGCTGATGGTGACCGCTCCCATCCACAACGGTTCGCGTGACGGTTCAGCCGAGGAATCATCCACCAGCACGGCCGCGGCCGTGCTGGTGGCCGGGTCCTCGACCGGGTCACCGGTCGGGTCGAAGGCAGGGGTGTCGGCGGGTCGGCCCGACGGGCGACCGCGTCCGGTGCGCTCCCGCGACCCGCAGGCGCATCCGCTGCCGACCGGTCGCGAGGAGGAGTGGCGGTTCACCCCGCTGCGCCGACTGGGCGGCCTGCTCGCCGGCCCGGACGCCGACGCCACCTTTGCCGTGAGTGTCGAGGCACCCGAGCCTGTCACGGTCGAACATGTCGGCGTCGATGATGCCCGGGTCGGGCGGGTGTTGACTCCGGCCGACCGCGTGTCGGCGTTCGCGATGACCCGGGCCGAGCATGCCGTCGTGGTCACTGTGCCCGCCGAGGCGACTCCCGACACCCCGGTGATCGTCCGGTTGCACGGTTCCGGCGGTATCGCCTACGCCCATCTGGTGGTCGAGGTCGGGGCGTTCGCCTCGGTCACGGTGGTGCTCGACCACACCGGGCAGGCTATCTTCGCGGGTAACGTGGAACTGTCGATTGGTGACAGCGCGTCACTGACCTTCGTCTCGCTGCAGGACTGGGACGCGGGTGCGGTGCACGTCGCCGCGCACGCGGCCAGGGTCGGCCGCGACGCCCGGTTCCGTTCGTTCACGGTGACTCTCGGTGGCGATCTTGTCCGGTTGTCGCCCACCGTCACCTATGCCGGGCCTGGCGGGGACGCCGAGCTCTACGGGCTGTTCTTCACCGACGCCGGTCAGCACCAGGAGCACCGCCTACTCGTCGATCACGGCCCGCGGTCGTGTCGTAGTCGGGTCGCGTACAAGGGCGCGCTTCAGGGCGCGGGCGCGCACGCGGTGTGGATCGGCGACGTGGTGATCGGAGCGGATGCGGTGGGTACCGACACCTACGAGCTGAACCGCAACCTGGTTCTCACCGATGGTGCGCGGGCGGACTCGGTGCCGAACCTGGAGATATCCACCGGCGAGGTCATCGGGGCCGGCCACGCCAGTGCCACCGGGCGTTTCGACGACGAGGCGCTGTTCTATCTGATGGCGCGGGGCATCCCGGCGGACGAGGCGCGGCGCCTGGTGGTCCGGGGCTTCTTCGCCGAGATCGTCGACCGGATCGAGATCGAGTCTCTCCGGGACCGGATCACCGCGGCGGTCGAGGCGGAGCTGGACGGGGTCGTCTAGTGGGCGGTTTCCAGCGCGTGTGCGCGTTGTCCGACCTGCGTGAGGAGTCCGCGCTCGGCGTCGAGGTCGACGGGGAGCCGGTATGCCTGGCGCTGGCGGGCGGGCAGGTCTTTGCCATCCGCGACGAGTGCTCCCACGCCGAGGTGCTGCTCTCCCACGGTGAGGTCGAGGACGCGAGGATCGAATGCTGGCTGCACGGCTCGCAGTTCGACCTCGCCACAGGTGAACCCATCGGGTTGCCGGCAACCGAGCCGGTGCCCGTCTATCCGGTGCAGATCGACGGTGACGACGTGCTCGTCGACGTCGGGCCGTCATAGCTGGATACGGCGACATACGGCGGCACACAGCGGCATACAGCGGTATATAGCGGCAGCGGTATATAGGAGACTGATCAAGTGTCGACCCTTGAGATCCGTAACCTCCATGTCTCGGTGGAGACCGATTCCACCGAGGGGAGGGAGATCCTGCGCGGCGTGGATCTGACGATCCGCCGTGGCGAGACCCATGCGATCATGGGGCCGAACGGCTCCGGTAAGTCGACGCTGGCGTACTCGATCGCCGGTCACCCCAAGTATACGATCACCAGTGGTTCGGTGACGTTGGACGGGGTCGACGTCCTCGCGATGAGCGTCGACGAACGCGCCCGTGCCGGTGTCTTCCTCGCCATGCAGTACCCGGTCGAGGTTCCCGGCGTGTCGGTGTCGAACTTCCTGCGCTCGTCGGTGACGGCCGTGCGCGGCGAGGCGCCGAAGCTGCGTACGTGGGTCAAGGAGGTCCGTGACACCATGGCGGGCCTGGAGATGGACCCGGCCTTCGCCGAGCGCAGCGTCAACGAGGGCTTTTCCGGCGGTGAGAAGAAGCGGCACGAGATCCTGCAGATGGCGTTGCTCAAGCCGAAGATCGCCATCCTGGACGAGACCGACTCGGGCTTGGACGTGGACGCGCTGCGGATCGTCTCCGCCGGCATCGAGTCCGTCCGCGCGGCCGGGGAGACCGGCATTCTGCTGATCACCCACTACACCCGCATCCTGCGTTATGTGAAGCCGGAGTTCGTCCATGTGATGACCGGTGGGCGCATCGTCGACTCCGGTGGCCCCGAGCTTGCCGCGGTCCTGGAGGACGGTGGCTACGACCGGTATGTCAAGGCGAGCGAGCCGGCCGGGACGGCGGCGTGACGATGACCGGCGTGAGGGACGCGCCCGTCCCTGCAAATGATCTGAGGACCGGGGGGACGGGCGAGCCGAGGTTGGCCTATGACGTCGAGCGGATCCGCAAGGACTTCCCGATCCTGGCGCGGCGCGTTCATGACAACCGGCCGCTGGTCTACCTCGACAGCGCGGCCAGTTCGCAGAAGCCCACCCGTGTCCTCGACGCCGAGCGGGACTACTACGAGCAGCACAACGCCAACGTCCACCGCGGCATCCACGTGCTCGCCGAGGAGGCGACCGCGCTGTACGAGTCCGCCCGCGACCGGGTCGCGGCCTTCATCGGCGCACCCCGGCGGGACGAGGTCGTCTTCACGAAGAACTCCTCCGAAGCGCTGAACCTCCTTGCCTACGCGATGAGCAACGCGGCCTTCGCCGGCCCCGAGGCGGCGCGCTTCCGCCTCGGGCCGGGCGACGAGGTCGTCATCACCGAGATGGAGCACCACTCCAACCTGGTGCCCTGGCAGATGCTGTGCCGGCGGACCGGGGCCACGCTGCGCTGGATCGGTCTCACCGACGACGGCCGGCTCGACCTCACCGACCTCGATCAGGTGATCACCGAGCGGGCGAAGGTCGTCTCGTTCGTGCACCAGTCGAACATCCTCGGCACGGTCAATCCGGTGGCGACACTGGTCGCCCGCGCCCGTGCGGTGGGCGCGCTGACCGTCCTGGACGGATCACAGTCAGTGCCGCACATGCCGATCGACGTGACCGCGCTCGGGGTGGACTTCCTCGCCTTCACCGGCCACAAGATGTGCGGCCCGACCGGTATCGGCGTGCTGTGGGGCCGGGGCGAGTTGCTGGAGGTCATGCCGCCGTTCCTCGGCGGCGGCGAGATGATCGAGACGGTGACGATGGAGGCGTCGACCTATGCGGTGCCCCCGCACCGGTTCGAGGCCGGTACGCCGATGATCTCCCAGGCCGTAGGCCTCGGTGCCGCGGTCGACTACCTCACCGAGCTCGGTATGGACGCGGTCGCCGCCCATGAGCACGACATCACCACCTACGCCCTCGGTCAGCTCGCCACCGTGCCGGGCCTGCGGATCATCGGGCCGCCGGACCCGGTCGACCGGGGCGGCGCCATCTCGTTCGTGTTCACCGGATCCGACAACCGGCCGCTGCACCCCCACGACGTCGGCCAGCTGCTCGACGAGCGGGGCGTCGCCGTGCGGGTGGGGCACCACTGTGCCCGCCCGGTCTGCGTGCGCTACGGCGTCCCGGCCACGACACGGGCGTCCTTCCACCTGTACTCGACCCGCGGTGAGGTCGACGCACTCGTGGAAGGCCTGGGGCATGTGCGGAGGTTCTTCGGGACGTGAAAATGGACTCCATGTACCAGGAGATCATCCTGGACCACTACCGTAACCCGCACCACCGTGGGCTGCGCGAGCCGTTCGACACCGAGGTTCACCACGTCAACCCGACCTGCGGGGACGAGGTGACCCTACGGGTCAAGGTGTCCGACGGTAAGGTCGCGGACGTCTCCTACGAGAGTGAAGGCTGCTCGATCAGCCAGGCGTCGGCGAGCGTCATGACCGATCTCGTGATCGGCAGGTCCGTGGCCGAGGCGCTGGAGCTGGGCCAGGAGTTCCTGGCACTGATGCAGTCGCGCGGCACCGTCGAGCCGGACGAAGATGTGCTGGAGGACGCGGTCGCCTTCGCGGGCGTGTCAAAATACCCGGCCAGGGTCAAGTGTGCCCTGCTGTCGTGGATGGCCTGGAAGGACGCGACCGCGCAGGCGGTGGGCGGCATCCCGGAACAGGAGGTGGACCGGTGAGCGAGACCACCGTGACCGAACAGGACCCGACCGTGGCCGAAGTGGCAACGGCCGGGGTTGAAACGGCTGAGGTCGACAGGGCCGGGGTTGAAACGGCCGGGGTTGAAACGGCTGGGACGGCGGTGGACAAGGCCGCTGTCGACGACGTCGAGGAGGCCATGCGTGACGTCGTCGACCCCGAGCTCGGCATCAACGTCGTCGACCTGGGCCTCGTCTATGGCATCAACGTCCATGACGACAACACGGTCACCCTGGATATGACGCTGACCTCGGCGGCCTGCCCGCTGACCGACGTGATCGAGGACCAGACCCGCTCGGCCCTGACCGACGGACCGGACGGGCTGGTCAACGACGTGACCATCAACTGGGTCTGGATGCCCCCGTGGGGTCCCGACAAGATCACCGATGACGGTCGCGAGCAGCTACGGGCCCTCGGCTTCAACGTCTGAGTGCTGTTCCGACGATATCGGCGGACGGACGCGGTCGAGCGTGCTAGTATGTAAATGCATGCGTGTTGGCGCGTGTGCTCTAATAGTGCCGGACATAATGGCCGGTTCAGGCATAGGGTGTTCGCAGGTCATGGAGACACGTGACTGGCGGAGCGCCAAGGTGTAGAACCGCCGGGAGTGGTTGATGTACTCCCGGCGGTTCTACATTGGTCATTTGGATGGTTGGGGCAGCTGTGAACCGATTGCCATCGCTGATCCGTACGGACCCCAATCCGATCGTGGATCCGTTAGAAAAGCAGGGAAACGTGCGCCGCGTTCAATATGTTCTCGTCTCAGGTGTTCCAGAAGAATGGGCTGTCCGTCGGCTTCGATGAACCCCCTGCTGGCATAGGGTCCGAATGGCTCCGTGACCTGGACCGTTGTCACATTCTTGTGCTGCCACACCCCGCGCAGGGTCGGCTGCGGGTCAAGGGATCCGACGTAGCGCAGCCCGGCGTCGGTATCCACATGGACCATCACACTCATGCCCGGGAGCAGAAATCCTGGCGGTACCCGCAGTCTTCTGTGTTTTGAGGCGAGTTTTATCTCGACGCTAGTTTCGTCCAACCGCCGGTTGACTGTGGCGGTATCAAGACCGGACGGCAGGCTGCGTCGGCTTATATCAAGGGCCACCCGCGGAAAGTCGTTTCGCCCCCGACCCAGGTCGACGCCGACCGGCCAGAGATCTACGCGTCGTCCCGGCAGGGCCTTGCCCGGCAGGCGATCAACGGGAATGCTACCGAGCCGGCATTCCGGTCCACTGAGCATGATCCGATGAGTGGTTTCATCGATGTAGTCAATGTTCATTGTCTGTGGTGTGTCGGCAACGCAGGTTCGAGCAATGATCATTCGTAGTTTATGCCCACGAGGCTCGGTGCGAAGATCTACCGCTGTGGCAAGTGCCTCCTCGTCCAGCAATAACCATCGATGGTCATCGTGTCGCCACTGTACGCCGTCATTGGCTGCCGCCCAGATCGGGATACCGACTTCTTCGGCAAAGTGATATGCGGGGATGATATCCATGTCCCTGCTGACGGAAATGATCCCGCGGGCCTGGTGCTCTCCATCCCGCATGGCGACTGCCAGTCGGCAGATCTCCACAGCGCAGAGGACATCGACCAGTTTTTCGGTCGGCTGGCCGTCACCGACCTTGCCGTCGTCGGTTCTGTCGGTGAGGCGCCCATCGAGAACTTTTGCCCGTGAGTCCTTCTCCCAACGTTCCTTGGCGGCTCGGTTCTTGTTCAGGGCGTCGACAAACCTCGCGCTCGGCCCTTTGCGGTCGTTGCCATGCCGGACCGGTTCCGTGGCGAGGCCAAAGCAGACTTCCTTGACCTCGAAACCATACGAACGCAGAGCGCCGATCATGCCGGGTACCGTGGCGTGCCGTGGCTTTCCGAAGGAGGTCATAACCTGTCGTCGCAGGTTCCAGGCGTCCACTACGGCCACCACCGGCATCCGGCGTGCTTGATCCGTCTCGTGAAGGACGGGCGTGTTCAGGTGGCGGGACATGGCACCTCGTTCGTGGCATGGCAACAGCCATCACAGTGGATGGTCTTCAAGAACCACAGAGTACACGGGTAATAATCTGATTACCCGATCGCTGCTATCTTTCGGCAGCAAGCGCGGTGGCGAGGTCCTCTTCGGTGATGATTTCCCCGCGGGCCAGTTCGTGTTCGGACTCGGCCAGCCTGCGGACCGTCGTCGCATCCGAAGCAGTCATCGATCGTCCCTTGGCTCAGGCCAGCAGGTCGGCTGGGGAGAAGCTCAACGGAAACGGGCGTTCCACGGCGCACGTTGCCGGGCCCTCGGCATAGGCGACCTGCTCGTAGCGGCCCTGCTCGTAGCGGCCCTTGGCGAGTTCGAAGACGAAGACCGCCGGGACGTCCGGATCGACGATCCAGTAGGACGGGATGCCGGCCGTCTCGTACTCGTCGAATTTGTCCCGTCGGTCATAGGTCCGCCCGAACCGGGACAGCACCTCGACCGCGAGAAGCGGGATCTTCGCCTTGGGATGCGCCAGGACGACGATGTCGGGCTGAAGGACGCGGCCGGTCGCCAGCGTGACATCGAAGGGTGCGGGAAGCGCCCGAGCGGCCCCGGTCTGTGCGCTGACGAGCCGGGCGAGCAGGTGCGCGACCGCGAGCTGATGGGCGTAACCCGGGGACGGGCTCACGACGATGGTGCCGTCGACCAGCTCGTACCGCCGGCCATCCGCCGGAGTCCGGCGCAGGTCGTCCGGGGTGAAGCCATCCGGGTGGCGGGAGCGGAAGAACGTGACGCCGTCGCGGGTCTCGACAGCGCCGATGCCGAAGGGCCAGCGCCGCAGATCGGCGTCGCCGAGCGGCTCGCCGGCGAGACCGGTAAACGGGGAGCACGCCCGACCATCCACATCCGGCTGCGTGGTCGACGGTTCATCTCGCACCATCACCCTGGTCATGGTGCCACTCCCTGCTGGGTTCGCACGGCACGTTTGCTTCACAGCATACAGCGGAGTGTTGCTGACATATAGCACTATGTACATGATGTCGGTCGGGTAGTGCGGACGGGTCTGCGTCTTATCCGATGGTTATGATCCGCTCGCCCGGCGTGCGGAGCCGGATCGGCGGGTGGGAGGCTGTCGTCCCGGTCGTCCGTCAGTACCTGATGGATGAGGGCGGCGTTGAGGGCGGCTTGGCGGGTACGGGAGCTCAGCGCCGAGCACGGACAAGACCACGGCATGCAGGATCGGGGGAGTCGGATGAGATTTCGGGTGGATGTCGCCGCGGACGTGGACAGCATTCCGTGGCAACAGGTGTTCAGCCCTGCGCGTGGGGTGGCCTACGATCTGATCCGCGCTCAGGATGAGGCGTTGGCGGCCGAGCTGCACGACCATGGCTATGCGGGCAGTTCGCTGCGTCCGCTGGGTCTTTCGTCGCCGTGTTTCCGCGGAGCGGGCCGGCGCACCGGTGTGTACGGTGCATCCGGTGACGGCGCGGTCTGGTTCGGCTCACCGGTGCCTCGGGTGGCCGCGGCACTGCTGGCAGGTATCGCGGGCCGTACGGAAATCCGCTGGGGCACGGTTGGGCTGCGGGTGCGGGGTGTGCAGCTCGAACCGACGCCCGATCACAGTTCGGGGGAAGCCGTCTTTTCGACGGTGACACCGGTGCTGGTGAAGGTCGAGGACGGGTTCATCCATCCCGACGATCCGCGGTATGTGGAGCAGCTGTGCCACAACCTGCGGCATAAGGCGGACGTGCTGGGTCTACCCAACGACGTCGAGCTTGACGTTGTTGGGTACGGGCATCCGCGGAAGTTCCTGGTGCAGCATGCACCTCGCCACGGAAGTACCGTCCAGCTGCGCGTACATGCCGATCCTGCGTTGCTCGACGCCCTTTATGAATGGGGCCTGGGGCTCAACACAAACCAGGGATTCGGCTGGATCCGATGAGCGGAGCACCGTATTCCGGCGAGCATTTACGGACGGATATGCTGGCCTGTACGCATCATCCGATCCAGCAGAGCGGCGCGTGGGCGGTGACGACCCTTGCGGGCCGCGACCGTCCCGATGAGGTGACCGCGGCGGATCTCGACGCTGTCGCGGCCCGGATCGTGCGGGATGTCGTGCGGGCATCCATGGCGGCCAAGGACCATCCGGCTTATGACTGGTGGAAAGTCCTGTACGCACTGTTCCCGAACGCGAAACCGACCCACGCGGGCCGGCCCCGGGACGCGGCCGTCCTGACCGGTGAGGTGGAACGGTTCTTCGCCGTGGATCGAGCGGCGGACACGCTGCGGCCGTGTGTGTTCTGCGGTGCGATGGCCGGGACGCTGTGGGCGAAGTCGATGTTGCCGATGTTCGACACCACCAAGTTCCGCAACACACTGCCGCCGGGCGTAGCCGGCTGGCCGGTGTGCCGGGCGTGCCGGATCGCGGTGTGGGCGATGCCGTACGGCGCCGCGGTGACGGCAGGGTCCGCGACCGTGCTGACCTGCGACAACGACCTGATCGAGCGGGACTTTGTGACGACGAACTGCGAGCGCGCCGCCCGGATCCAGCAGGCCGGATTCAGCTCCCTGCCGTCGAATTCCTCGCCGGAAACGGTGACGTTGTGGGCGTTGCGAACCTACGCGAGGCGGCCCGAGACGCAACCGCGACCGGTTGCCACCACCTTGTGGATGTTCAAGAACGACAATCAGGAGCCGTGGTTGCGTGTCACGGCTACCCGCCTTGCGGTTGTGCGATTCCTGCGTGCGCTGCCGACGGAACCCGCCGCCTACCGTGGCTGGCGCCGGCTCGAACGTGCGATGACCCGGCGCGCTGCGGACGGAACGGTCGTCCGCAGCGGCCGCGACGCCATTGCCCGCACCTTGTTCGATCCGGTCAACGCCCACCGGGACCGGCTGTTGGTCGAACTGTTCAACCGCCGTGAATCGGTCGAGAAGACGTCGGGGTCAACCCTGCGCGCTTGGCAGGCTTTATCCGCGTTGTACGTGAGGGAGATGTGTGGAATGGATACGGGTGACCTGAAACCTGTCACCGGACTGCTGGTCGACTGGATCACGGCCGAGAAGAATCCGCGTGGGCGGTTCAACGAGTATCGGAGGGCGGCCGGGCGGACGTTCGCGTTGCAACGCCTGCTGATGGAGGCGAGCGCGCGGCTGCTGCTCGACGGGCGTCGTCCGTCAGACATCACCGGGGTGACCGGGCCGCTGCTGGCATCGACGTCACAGGGGTGGCGGCTGCGAGGGCAGCTGTTCTTCGAGGTTGTCGCCGAGCTGGTCGCGCGTGGCGCCCCTATCGGAACAAAGGACGAATCCGAGGAACCCGATGAGCGGGACGGGCCGCTGGTGGGGTTCGGCCGGGATACCAACGAAGACGATGACGACAGTGACGGGGGGTACGCCTGATGGCGTTCCTGGCAGGCAAGATCGTACTTGCGGTCGAGGCGGGCGCACCGAACAACGGTGCCGGTGACGGGACGACCGGCAGGGTGAAGAAGACCCGGATCCGCGGCCGGGACTACCCGTACGTGTCCGCGCAGGCGTTCCGCCGCTGGCTGCGGGACACGATGACCGCCGCCGGATCGGTGCCGTCGCCGACCGAGCGGGTCGGCAAGGCGCAGGGCAAGGCACAGAAGGCGACCACGGCCGCGGACCCCATCCAGTACGTCGACGACGACCTGTTCGGTTACATGAAGGCCACGGCGAGGTCCGACGACGCGGCGACGACCGTGCGGGACAGTCCGTTCATGGTAGGTACGTTCCTCGCGGTCGAGCCGGCGCGACTGACCGAGGATTTCGGGGTGATGTCCCGGAACATTTCCGATCCCGTCCTGCACGCGCACGAGTTTTACACCGCCGACCTCGCGGCACCGTTCCTGCTCGATGTCCCTCGGGTGGGCACGTTCACCCTGCAGGCCGCGAACGGGTCGGGACGGGCGAACTACCTCGACGAGAAGACGGCGCTCGCTGTCGCGTCGGCGGTACAGGCGGGTGCCACCACGCAGACATTTCGTGATCATACTGCGGTGCGCCTGCCGCTGGCGCCGCGGCGGGAACGGGTCGCGGTCCTGTTTGAGGGGCTGGCGGAGCTTGCCGGGGGTGCGAAAAAGGCGTTGCACTACGGTGACCGCGTCCCGGCGTTGCTTGTGATGGTGCCGATGGCAGGTGGGGTGAACCCACTCGGTTTCGTGATCGACGGCGCGGCGGACGGCACCGGTCTTCAGGTCCGCGGTGACGTGCTCCGCGGGGAACTGGCCGCGTGGCAGGGCGAATGGGAACCGCCCGTGCTCGTCGGCTGGCGGCCGGGTTTTCGGGACGTCCTGCGTAAGCAGTTCGAAGCCGACCTCGCCGAGGAGATCACCGCCGGCACAGTTGTGATCGATCATCCGCGGACGGTGCTCCTGGCGTTGGCCGCACGGGTCCGCTCCGGGCAGCACGACGCCTGGTTCGACGACCCGGCCCGGTGACCACGGTGGCCGATCCCCGGGACTCGATCGGGGCGCTGCGGGTCGAGCTGTTCGCGCCGGTCGCGTCGTTTCGCGACCCGATGTTTCCCGGGGTCACCCGATGCCTTCCCGTGCCCGCTTTGTCGACGGTGCGGGGGATGCTGGCGGCGGCCACCGGCCGGCCCGAGGAGCCGGTCCGGCTGGGGATGGCGGCCAGCGCCGCCGGTGAGGCTACCGATCTGGAGACCTATCATCCGATTGCCGCGGACGGGAGCAACCCCGCGATCGGCGGCCGGGTCCGCCCGGGCAAGGGTGGTGCCACCGTCCGGGAACGGCCGTTCCTCGCCGGTGTCCGTGTGATCTTGTGGATTCCGGGTGCGGACGGCCGCCGGATTGAGGCCGCGCTGCGTCGCCCGACCTGGGGGTTGCGGCTGGGCCGGTCCCAGGACCTGGTCCACCTGCATGGCCGACCCTGCTGGACGGTGCTGCACCCCGCAGGCAAGGCCGTCGTCGGTCATGCCCTGGCCCCGCTGGACGGGCACGGCGCGCCCGAGGCGGTGTCGATCCGGCTCGCCGAAACCGTGAGTACCGACCGGTTCCGCACCGAATACGGCTCCTTCCTGTGGTGCCCGACACCGGCGGGGTACCAGGAGGTTCGCGGTGCCTACCGCGACGAGGGCACCGGCGAGGCGGTCTGGCTCCATGGCGCGGACAGCGCGGACAGCGTCGCTGGCGCGGACAGGGCGGCCGGCGCGGACAGGGCCGACAGCGCCGGTGGTCACGGCGAGCTCGACCAGGTGCTCGCGAAGTCCGCGACCGGCTCCGCGCACGGCCAGCCGGAGCTGTTGACCGAGCATTCGGCTGTGGTACGCGACGCCGCTCGCGCGGTCGCCGACCGTATCGGCCCGGCCGGGCCGATCGCCGCCGAACCACGCTTCTGGACGTGGGTGGAGCACGCGGCCCTGCTGCACGACGCCGGTAAGATCGCCGCCGGTTTCCAACGGCAGCTGCGGGTGCGCAAGGCGTCGTGGGGCGAACGGCACGAGGTGTTCTCCTTGGCCTATGTGGACCTGCTCACCGCCGGCCAGCCCGATCATGATCGGCTCATGACCGCGACGGGCGTCGCCTTCCATCACAAGCCGCTGACGGTCAGCGGTGGCCTCGGCGACGGCCTGGCCGACAGGTACCCGTACGACGGCGGCTGGGAACGCCGGTTCGGCCGCAACCCGGACGCGTTCGGCGACGAACCCCGCATCCAGGTCACCCCGGCGCGGCACGCCGAGCTGCTCGCCTGGTTCGCCGGCCAGCTTTCGGCGGCCTTGCCGGCGCCGGACGGCCGGCGCCTGTGGCAGCGGGCCCGGGACCTGTTCGCCGTGACGCAGGACGCCTGGATCGACGCGGTCACTCCGGATGCGGGCCTGCTGGCGGTGCTGCTGCAGGGCGCGGTCACCCTGGCCGATCATTCCGGGTCCGCCCATGTGCCGCTGCAACGGCACATGCCTCTACCGCGGCACTTCCTCGACCGGCTGGCCACGCCGTATGATCATCAGCGGCGGGCCGCGGCGACCGCCGGGCATCTGGTCCTGACCGCGCCGACCGGCAGCGGCAAGACCGAAGCAGGCCTGGCCTGGGCGTCCACCCAGCTCGCGACGATGCCGGGGCGACCACGACTGATCTGGGTGCTGCCCTACCGGGCGTCCATCGACGCGGCCGTCGACCGGTTCACCCTCGGGCTCGATCCGCCACCGGGCGAGGACCGGCCTGACATCGGGGTGCTGCACTCCACCGCCGCCCGCACCCTGCTCACCCGGGCCGTGGCGGAGGACTGCGCCCCCAGCGTCGAGGATGCCCGTAAGGCTCGCGCCCGCGCGGGGGCGATGCGGCTGTTCGCGCAGCGGGTACGCGTCGCCACCCCGCACCAGCTGCTGCGGGCGGCGATCGCCGGGCCGCGGTACTCCGCGGTGCTGCTGGAGCAGGCAAACGCCTTGTTCGTCCTGGACGAACTGCATGCCTACGATCCGGTCACCTTCGGCCGGATCTGCGCGGCGCTGCAGCTGTGGGCGCGACTCGGGAGTCGGATCGCGGTGCTGTCCGCCACCCTCGCTCCACCGATGATCGAGCT
This sequence comes from Protofrankia sp. Cas8, assembly GCF_963555845.1. Taxonomy (NCBI): domain Bacteria; kingdom Bacillati; phylum Actinomycetota; class Actinomycetes; order Frankiales; family Frankiaceae; genus Protofrankia; species Protofrankia sp. Cas8. Next base: position 12,827 of record NZ_CAUVXI010000085.1, read on the forward strand.
GGTCGAAGAGAGCCTCCTGGTCGAAGAGAGCCTCCTGGTCGGGGACAGCCTCGGTCAACCGGTGACGGTCGTGCACGCTGCCCCGGGCACCGCGCCGGACCGCCATCGGCTCGTCCTCGACGACGAGCCGATCACCTCGCCGGCGAGCCTGGCGGCCATCACCGGCTGGTTGGTGGAGGGGCGCAGCGTCCTGGTCGTGGCCAATACCGTCCGCACCGCTCAGGCTCTGTTCGATGCGCTGGCACCGGCCGTCCGCGACGTTCATCCAGGTGACGATGACGCGGCCCTGCTGCTGCACTCTCGGTTCAAGGCCCGCGACCGCGCCGCGATCGAACAGCGAATCCGCGCCCGGTATCCCGAGCGGGGGCCAGGCGAGCCGGCGGTGCGGGAGGGGCGCGGCGGGCTCGTCGTGTCGACCCAGGTGCTGGAGGTCTCGCTGTGCCTGGACTTCGACCGCGGGGTCAGCGAACTCGCCCCGATCGAAGCGGTCGCCCAACGCGCCGGCCGAGTCAACCGGCGCGGATGCCATCCGGACGGGCCTGTCGAGTTCCGCGTTCACGCGGTATCCGCCCACCTGCCCTACGAGGAGGAGGCGTTGGGCGCGGCATGGGCAGCCATGCAACGCACCGTGACCGGCGATCCGAGGATCTCGGAGCACACCATCGACGCGTGGCTGGCGGACGTCTACGCCACGGATTGGGGCCAGCGGTGGGCACAGACCGCGCGTGAGGCGCGCGAGGAGTTCAGCGCCGCATTCCTGACCTTCTGCAAACCCTTCGAGGACCGCAGCGAGTTCGCCGAACGCCTCGACGAGGGCTTCGACACCATGCATGTTCTGCACAAAGACGACGTAGACGAATATCGGACGTTGTCGGACAAACGCGACGGTGACCCGTTACTCGCCGAAGGGCTGCTCATCCCCATCCGGTTCGGGCAGTATGCCGGGCTGGTGCGTGACCAGCGTGCCCACCTCGACCGGGCACTGAAACTGGCCGTGGTCGACCTCCCGTACACGTCGGATGCGGGGCTGGAGCTGACCGCCGGCCAGGATGGCGGCGGTCGTGAACCGGCCGTGCCCGTGGACACCGTCCTGTGAGCGATGTTGGCAAGGCTGTGAGCGACACCGCCGATGGCGGGCTCGGCGGGGTTCACATCAAATACCTGCTGCACTGCCCACGTCAGCTCTGGCTCTACATGCGCGGCTACCGTCCGGAGGCTTCCAGCGAGCTGGTCGCCTTCGGTGAGGTTGTGGATGACACCACCTACACCCGCCGTCGCGACATCGACCTCGGCGAGGCGAAGATCGACTGGGTCACCACCGGCGCGGTCGTCCACGAGACCAAGTCCTCCCGCGCCCCGTCAGCCGACCATGAGGCCCAGGTCCGCCATTACTGCCTGCTCCTGGAACGGCGCGGGGTCCACGTGCGTGGCGGGACCGTCCACTACCCGCTGATCCGCCGGACTGTCACCGTGATCTGGGACGACCAGGCCCGTGCCACCGCGCTGGACGCCGAGCGGCAGGCCCGAGCCGTCATCGCCGCGCCGTCGATACCGCCACGGCTGGAGCGCCGCCGGTGCCGCGGCTGTTCCTATATCGACTACTGCTGGGGGTAAGGTATGATCAACAATTGTCGGACATCCTGGCGCCAGGCATGAGCGCGGCCGGCCGTACCTACTGGCTGACCGAACCGTGCCGCATCCGCCGTGAGGACAACAGCCTGCGCATCGAACGGGCCGACACCAGCCCCATCCACGTCCCGATCACCGACGTCCGTGACCTGGTGACCTTCGACCACGTCGACATCAACACCGCGGCGGTGTCGCTGCTGGGCCGGCACGGTGTGATGGTCCACATCCTGGACCACTACGGCAACTATGCGGGCGCCGTGACACCGGATGAGGACATGTCGTCGGCTCAGGTGGTCCGCTGCCAGGTTGCCCTCACCGCGGACCCGGAGCGACGGGTCGCCGTCGCCCGCTCGCTGGTAGCCACGACCGCGGCGAATGTGCGCTGGGCGCTGGACACCGAACATCTCGATCGCGCCCTGGATACCCTTACCGCCCAGCTCCCGGACTGTCACAGTGCTGAGCAGCTCATGGGCGCCGAGGGGAACTTCCGCCGGACGGCCTGGGGCGTGTTCGACACGATCCTGCCCGCCTGGCTGCGCCTCGACGGCCGTACCCGCCGCCCGCCGAGCAACGCCGGGAACGCCTTCATCAGTTACGTCAACAGCATCGTCTACGCCCGCCTCCTCACTGCCATCCGCTGCACTCCGTTACACCCGGCGCTCGGGTTTCTGCACGCCGACACCGACCGCCGCCGCAACACCCTCGCCCTGGACCTGGCTGAACCGTTCAAGCCGCTGTTCGCCGAACGCCTGCTGCGTCGCGCCGCCGCGCAGAAAACCCTGCGTCCCTCCGATTTCGAAAGCGACGTCGGCAAGGCCTCGCTCAGCCGTGACGGCCGTAAGAAGGTCGCCACGATGATCCGGGAAGAGCTCGCCACGACCGTCTACCACCGGACGTTGCGCCGCAAGGTCTCCTACGAAGAGCTCATCCACTTCGAGGCCCTCAAGATTGTTCGCCTCTGTCTGGAGGACACGCCCTACAAGCCGTTCCGGCCCTGGTGGTGACCCGTGTTCGTCGTGCTCGTCTATGACACCGCAGCCGAACGTAACCCCGTCGTCCTCAAGACCTGCCGCAAGTAGCTGAACTGGACACAGCGCAGCGTGTTCGAAGGGGAGCTGTCCGCCGCGCAGTACCGAGCGCTTCTCGCGGCCCTTCGCGCCCATCTTGATCTCGACTATGACAGCATCCGGGTCTACCGGACGCGGTCGCCGC
>NZ_CAUVXI010000085.1:16042-18710 GCF_963555845.1 Protofrankia sp. Cas8
GGACGCGAGACAGGCAACCAGGACTCCATCCTCTAGAATGACGATCAAGGCTCTGACCTGCGGCGTTGCACTACCGCCGGACCGCTGCAGAACAGGCCCCGGATCGACCCCGCAAACCGCCTGTGACCTGCGAGTTTATCTTCGGGTCCGTGATCATCCCTGGAGGGATTGAAACACGTGTCCGGGCCTGTGTACCCCGATGGCACGGATGGGGGTCCGTGATCATCCCTGGAGGGATTGAAACCTAAATTCGTTACCGGAATTGTTGCTATTGGACTCGTCCGTGATCATCCCTGGAGGGATTGAAACGGTCGACAAGGCGGGCGTAGACCCATGCGCCACAGGTCCGTGATCATCCCTGGAGGGATTGAAACGTCAGCGTGAAGGTGATTCCGTCCAGCGGCTCATGTCCGTGATCATCCCTGGAGGGATTGAAACGTTGGCTGGTCGGATTGGACGACGATCCGATCGTCGTCCGTGATCATCCCTGGAGGGATTGAAACTTGCGATGTCGGCCGCCGCCCGACAGAACGAGAGTCCGTGATCATCCCTGGAGGGATTGAAACATCGCGGCGAAGATCGCCACGGCCGGTCTGGAATGGGTCCGTGATCATCCCTGGAGGGATTGAAACACTCTAGCGCCGCACCTTCCTGGTAGGGGTAGCTGGTCCGTGATCATCCCTGGAGGGATTGAAACGCCGCCGCTCGACTGCGCGCGCGGACCGCCAGAAGTCCGTGATCATCCCTGGAGGGATTGAAACGCGTAGCGGGGATGTCGTCCACAGTGCGGCACGTCGTCCGTGATCATCCCTGGAGGGATTGAAACGTGGCTCCGCACCCTGACCGCGCGCCGTGTTGGTGGTCCGTGATCATCCCTGGAGGGATTGAAACTAGGTCGGTGCAGCGGCTGTGACAGCAGCTGGCACGAGTCCGTGATCATCCCTGGAGGGATTGAAACGTTGCATTCCAGTCGTATTCCGCTACCTCTCCTTTGTCCGTGATCATCCCTGGAGGGATTGAAACAAGGTCCACCACCATCGGGAGCGCGTGGCCTGCACAGTCCGTGATCATCCCTGGAGGGATTGAAACTCGGCGTTGTGGCGATCCTCGCCCTGTTGGAGATCCAGGTCCGTGATCATCCCTGGAGGGATTGAAACCGGTTGATCGGCCTGGTTGATCAGGGGAGCGCGGTGGTCCGTGATCATCCCTGGAGGGATTGAAACCGCGGCCGCGGGGGGCACGAGGGAGCACCGCCGGGGTCCGTGATCATCCCTGGAGGGATTGAAACGCCTTGCGAGTGGGGTACCGTCACGTGTGCTCCCGGTCCGTGATCATCCCTGGAGGGATTGAAACTTGTGGCCAGGGCACATCCCTGGTCACCTAGGCTCAGGGTCCGTGATCATCCCTGGAGGGATTGAAACTCCGTTGTTAAATCCACCGACCAGATCTAGCCAGTCGGTCCGTGATCATCCCTGGAGGGATTGAAACGCAGGCGATCTGATTGTTAACGGAGGTCATATGGGGAGGTCCGTGATCATCCCTGGAGGGATTGAAACCGTCATCGTCGCGATCTTGGGAGATGCGGGCGTAGGGTCCGTGATCATCCCTGGAGGGATTGAAACACGATATAAAGGCGTCCGCGAAGGGAATGTCCGGGCGGTCCGTGATCATCCCTGGAGGGATTGAAACCCGACCAGCTGGTGGCTGCACCGACCTACGGCGACGCGGTCCGTGATCATCCCTGGAGGGATTGAAACTTGGCGCTACCGCCAGTCCAAAATACTGGATTGATGGTCCGTGATCATCCCTGGAGGGATTGAAACACTGTTCAGGATTGGTGACATGGGTCCTGCACAACGGGTCCGTGATCATCCCTGGAGGGATTGAAACAGCAGAGGCCGGAGTTCCCGGACTCCAGCAGTCTTGGTCCGTGATCATCCCTGGAGGGATTGAAACCTCACTCGTCCGCGCGCGGCGTAGCAGGACGCGCAGGGTCCGTGATCATCCCTGGAGGGATTGAAACTCCAGCTCCCCGTCCGCCTGATGTCCCCCTGAGCCGGGTCCGTGATCATCCCTGGAGGGATTGAAACGTAGTGGACGTTCCTTATCTCTATCAAGACATATTTGGTCCGTGATCATCCCTGGAGGGATTGAAACGGAGGTACCGCTGGAGACGTAGGCATCAGCTCCCGCGGGTCCGTGATCATCCCTGGAGGGATTGAAACGCCGGTCTTCGGACGTTTGACGTGCGTCAACGGCGAGTCCGTGATCATCCCTGGAGGGATTGAAACGACCGCCTCGCGGCCTGTTCGAGGGAAAGCCCTTGGTCCGTGATCATCCCTGGAGGGATTGAAACGTCCAGCCGATGCGGCTACCGCGCGGCCGGTCGAGTCCGTGATCATCCCTGGAGGGATTGAAACGCTAGCGCGGTCACCCGGCCGAGGATGTCTCTGATGTCCGTGATCATCCCTGGAGGGATTGAAACGACGACATTCCCCGCCAAGAAGCCCGGCTGCGGGTCCGTGATCATCCCTGGAGGGATTGAAACTCAGGCTCCGCGAGGGTCCGCGGGGTACCAGGCATGTGTCCGTGATCATCCCTGGAGGGATTGAAACACGCGGCCGAAGCGTCCGACCCGGTACTCGCCCGGTCCGTGATCATCCCTGGA
>NZ_CAUVXI010000085.1:18950-20894 GCF_963555845.1 Protofrankia sp. Cas8
GGGATTGAAACCAGACGACCTGGCTCGATCGCGATCAGGTCCGCGCGCCCGTGATCATCCCTGGAGGGATTGAAACGTGGGGGTGGTGCCGTTATAGCCGGACCGATAGGAGTGGAGGTCCGTGATCATCCCTGGAGGGATTGAAACAGTAACACGAGCCGGTTTGTCGCACCCTATCCGGGCGGGTCCGTGATCATCCCTGGAGGGATTGAAACTTGTACCCGCGGGCTAGGACAGGGTCGGATGCTTCGTCCGTGATCATCCCTGGAGGGATTGAAACAAGAACTTAAAGCGGCTGGCGTGAGCGGACGACATGTCCGTGATCATCCCTGGAGGGATTGAAACCGCTCCCACGCGAAGTGCATCTCCAACAGATTGAGTCCGTGATCATCCCTGGAGGGATTGAAACGAATATTCCGAGGTCGGGCATGCGGTCCGCGAACGCGGTCCGTGATCATCCCTGGAGGGATTGAAACGCACATAGGCCGGATAGTCCGCGGTGAAATATGCGGGTCCGTGATCATCCCTGGAGGGATTGAAACCAATTTCATGTGTCCCCCTACGTGGTGAGTCCAGCAGTCCGTGATCATCCCTGGAGGGATTGAAACACGTCCGGTGGTGTGCCCGCCCGGACGAGGCGGAGGTCCGTGATCATCCCTGGAGGGATTGAAACGCGTAGAGGGCGGTCACGCGTAGGTCGAAGGCGATGGTCCGTGATCATCCCTGGAGGGATTGAAACGCTTGAGCCAGGATGATGGCGCCATCATCAGGAGAGAGTCCGTGATCATCCCTGGAGGGATTGAAACCGTTCCTCCCGCCCGTAGGTCTCCGCGCCCAGGTAGTCCGTGATCATCCCTGGAGGGATTGAAACTTCACCCGCACCGCCGCGTCCGCCTCGGTGGGGGTCCGTGATCATCCCTGGAGGGATTGAAACACGTTCCCGGTACGGGGGCTTGAGGGGTTGGGCGGGGGTCCGTGATCATCCCTGGAGGGATTGAAACACCCACAGGGAGTAGGGGGATGCCCAGGGGGAGAGTCGTCCGTGATCATCCCTGGAGGGATTGAAACCTGTAGCCGGCCGGTACCGGGCTGATCCCCGCCGCCGGTCCGTGATCATCCCTGGAGGGATTGAAACCCGGCCAATCCGGACCCGGAATCACAGAAGGCCGTGGTCCGTGATCATCCCTGGAGGGATTGAAACTAATGTACAGCGCCGCGCCACCAGGCCATTGCCCGGGTCCGTGATCATCCCTGGAGGGATTGAAACGGGTATGTGTCCGAGCGGCGAGGGGAGGTCTGTCGTGTCCGTGATCATCCCTGGAGGGATTGAAACGCGATCAGACGACAGGCCCTCTCGTTGTACGCCTCGGTCCGTGATCATCCCTGGAGGGATTGAAACATAGGCCGGCGTGGGACACGCGTCATCCTGGGTAGTCCGTGATCATCCCTGGAGGGATTGAAACACGTCAAATGCCGACGGGCCATTGACCTCCCCACGTCCGTGATCATCCCTGGAGGGATTGAAACTTAGATTGTATATACTTTGCGGTAATGTGGGGAAGTCCGTGATCATCCCTGGAGGGATTGAAACCTATAAACTTGACTAGAGCTTCGGCCGGTGCGGGTAGTCCGTGATCATCCCTGGAGGGATTGAAACAGGCCAGCTGGACTCGACACGACGCACCACACGAGTCCGTGATCATCCCTGGAGGGATTGAAACAAAAAGACCGCCACGGACCACGAGTCGTAGACCGGGTCCGTGATCATTCCTGGAGGGATTGAAACTAGGAACCCAGGTCCGGGCCGGCGTAGGCGCCGTAGTCCGTGATCATCCCTGGAGGGATTGAAACATCAGCAACAGCCGTTGGCGCCACGTCACGACCTGTCCGTGATCATCCCTGGAGGGATTGAAACTCTGGTTCCCACCTTGCTCCTGCTCTAAT
>NZ_CAUVXI010000086.1:0-2696 GCF_963555845.1 Protofrankia sp. Cas8
CCTGCAACAGCGTGGCCAGCAACGAGACCATCGCGTTGGGATTCCGGTGGCATCCGGGGATCGCATGACAAGCATCACGTTGACGGACGCCGTCACGTCCCAGGCCCGTACTGGCCAACTACCCTGCCGAAAGGCCCAGTAGACCCGAACCCTACAACCTGTGTAGGGATCGGATATATATAAGCAGCGCGACCTGGGGCTTTGCATGTAGTTGAGCAATGTTCGGGCAGGGCCGGTTCGGGTAGTTGAGCATTAGGTGCCGCGATCATGTTTACGGTGTGTGACTGGTGTCCGGGGCTGGGCTGGCGGCGAGGACGCAGACCACCGGCGGGCTGAGGCGCAGGGTCTCGGTCCTCATCTGCGTGAAGCCGGCGTCTCTCAGCAGGTCTTCGAGTTCGTCGGCGGCCTTGCGGGACGTGTCCGCCGTGGCTGCGGGGCAGCGGGGCTGGGACGCGATGGCAACGCGCCCGCTGGGCGCGAGTCGCCGGCGCAGTTCGGCGAGCCGCTCGGCCGGTGCGGGCCAGAACCCGAGGGAGTTGACGGCGAGGATGGCGTCGAAGGGACCATCGAGAGCGGGCGGAATCTGATCGACCGAAGTCCTCATCAGGGTGACCCGCCCGGCCCGGATAGCGGCAGTGTTGCGCCTGGACGCCTGCCGGAGCATCACACCGGAATGGTCGATGCCGTACACGTGATCTGCGCCGGCGCGGACCAGTTCCGCGACCGCCAGGCCGGGACCGAAGCCGATCTCAAGGACCTGGTCGGCGGGCTGCACACCGAGCAGCGAGACCACCCAGCGGTTGCGCTGCCGGTTGGACGGGCGGTGGGCGAACACCCAGCCGGTCACGCTTCCGGCCGCGCCTCGGGGATGATGGCCCTGGCCGATGACGTCGCGGTCCAGGGCGCGCACGGCGGCTATCCCGGCACGCGCGACCCCGTACTCGACCGCCGCGATCACTGCCCGCTTCACTGCCCGTGGTGGCATGCTTCCCTCATGTCGTGTTCCCATGGCCGGCAGTCAACGGCTTCAAGTGCACCTGAAGTCAAAATGCCCGGCGGCCTGCTCACCATCGGCGAGCTGGCACGGTGCGCGGGAGTCACCACCTCGGCCCTGCGGTACTACGAGGAACTCGGCCTGCTCCCCCCGCCGGTCAGGATCTCCGGGCAGCGCCGCTACCCCGAATCGGCGGCCAGGCTCGTGGCCGCCATCCTGCTCTACAGCGACGCGGGGTTCACCCTCGCCGAGCAGAAAGCCCTCATGGCACCGCGCGACGGCACGCCTGGCTGGAGGCAGCTCGCACAGCGCAAGCTCGCGGAACTCGACGAGCAGATCGCCAGGGCGCAGGCCGCCCGCGAGGCCATCAGGCACGGGCTGTGCTGCCCCCACGAGGACATCACGCAATGCCCCAACTTCAACGCCGGCATCACCGCCCGGCTCGCCGGCCAGCCACTGTCACAGTCCCACCAGCAGTTGCACGGCCAACGGTTCCACGAATCGCCGGGAGTCGCGTGAAGGCCGCCCCGGTGGCCTGCGGGGAGTCGGCCGGGTTGCGATCGGAAACGTCCGGGAGACCGGCACGATCCGGCAGCCTACTCTCGTGAACCGCGACTTCCCCCGGGAATCACAGGCAGTGACCGGGAGGCGTAAATGTTCAAGTACCCCGCTCACTGCTCATGCACTGCTCAAGTACGAGCCCGAATGCTCATCCAAACCTGATCCCTACAACCTTGGTGAAGTCGGCCCGGGGCGCGGTGTCGGTCTTTCGGCCGATCCGTTTCCCCGAGCCGCTTCCCGAACCCGGCGGGCGCCTTTCAGCGCACCGGGCTCTCCACAGATCCCGGCGGGTTACATGTTCTTCTCATCCCGCGGTCGGCCAGGGAGTGGGGATGACTGTGCCCCGATAGCGATAGCGGGTGGTGCCCACTTTCTCGGGGTTGAACAGCATCCTGTCCTCGCTGGCCGGCCATGACCCGACGCGACAGTGGATGCGTCGGATCTCCTTCCAGGTAGATCGCGGGTGTTTGCGATACAGCCATCCCCAGACCCTTTGCCACGTGTAGTGGCTGAGGTAACCGAAGACGGCCGACGACACCCCTGGTCGGAAGTAGGCGCACCAGCCCCGCAGCACCGGGTTGAGCCGGAGCAGCAGGGCATCGAGCGGCTGGTTCGTGCCGACCTGCCGGCACAACGTCTTCACTTTCGCCATCACGGCCTGAAGCGCTTTCTTGGCCGGATAGGTATAGACGTAGTACCGGTTGGCGCCTCGCTTGCGGCGACGCTGGATGCGCCAGCCGAGAAAGTCGAGGCCCGTCTCGATGTGGGTGATGAGAGTCTTGTCCGGCGACAGGCGCAGGCCCATCATGGACAGCACCCTCTCGATCTCCTCCCGTAGGGCCTCGGCGTCCGCCCTGGTGCCGTAGACCATCAGGCACCAGTCGTCGGCTTATGCCGAGCTCGGCATAAGTCGGCGTAACGGACCAGCCGCCACGTCGGAAGCTCTTGCTCTCGCCTGCGCCCCCGCTTATAGTCGGTGGACATCGCTCCGCCGGGCTTCCACGGGTCGTGCAGATGCTCGTCGAGCACTGACAGAGCCACGTTAGCCAACAACGGAGAGAGAATTCCACCTAATGCGCAGCGCTGGATTATGCGCAGCGTCGGCCTGTCGGCCCTGGTGAGGACGCAGTTGGGGATCGAG
>NZ_CAUVXI010000086.1:2992-3425 GCF_963555845.1 Protofrankia sp. Cas8
GATCAACTGGCTCGCCAACCTCTGAGACTCCACGACCGACAGGGAGTTATGCGCACCGCTCGACCCCCGGCCCCGCCCCTCACCAGGGCCGACAGGCCGACGCTGCGCATAATCCAGCGCTGCGCATTAGGTGGATTATGTTCAGCCGAACATAAGGACCCTTGCGGCGTGCCGGTGTGCGTCTCTCTGTTTTCGCCAAGTTCCATGAGGACCCCGGCCTTCAGGAACGCCTTGACCAGCGCCAGGACTCGTTTGTCCTTGACCCGCCGCCGGACCCGGTCCATCAAAGCGATATGCCCGATTTCGTCGAAGCATGCCTCGATGTCCGCGTCCAGTACCCAGTGATAACCCCGCGTACCGTAGAAGTGGATCTCGGCCACCGCGTCCTGAGCCCGCCTCCGGGGCCGGAAGCCATACGACACGGGCTCGAAGT
>NZ_CAUVXI010000086.1:4019-4772 GCF_963555845.1 Protofrankia sp. Cas8
CAGCCTCGAAGATCGGCTCCAGCACCAGTTTCAGCGCGGCCTGAACGACCCGGTCTGCGACCGTCGAAATTCCCAGCCGCCTGACCTTCCCCGAACCGCCCGGCTTCGGGATCATGCGCTCCCGTACCGGCAACGGCCGGAACTTTCCTCCTTTCAGTTGGGCACGCAGGTCGTTCAGGAATCCGGGCACCCCGGCTTCGCGGATATCGGCGACCTTCAGGCCGTCGATCCCGGCGGTCCGGGCACCCTGGTTGCCCGCGACCCGGGCAAACGCCACGATCAGCGTCGCCGGGTCATACACGAAATTGAACAGGTCATCGAACCGGCGGCCAGGATCAACCGCCGCCCAACGGTGAAGTTTGGCCTGCATCCCCGATACCCGCACGGACGCTTCCTCACGGCTAGCCCCGCGCGGAGCCCCGCCATTCAGCGGTGCATCTTCCGGCATCACAGTATCCATCCCTTCTCGATACCGCTGCCGCCCTTCCCCATGTGCACAGGCTCTCCCTGGCTCGGAGTACTACGGCGGCTCCGCCCCACCCCACCGGTTCGGCAGTCGGTGCGCCTATCCCGGACGGACGGCTGGCTGCCTACCCGGCCGGGAACCCGTGCGAGGTGGTTCCCACGTTCACTGTGCTTCGTTTGTCGGAGTAGGAGCCCGGCTGTGTCCCAGCAGCTTCGCCATGGGTACGCCGCAGACCTTCCCCATGGCCTCCGGGTCAGCTTCTGTAAACCTCACCGGAGTTCCCTCCG
>NZ_CAUVXI010000086.1:5127-21478 GCF_963555845.1 Protofrankia sp. Cas8
GGCTTTGTCAGGGCTGCTCCCACCCTCCCCGGCACCACCCGGATCGGGCTGCCCTCAGCTACCCCGACCTGCTGCGACAGGCCGAAGGCGAAGGTCTTCCACCTCCACTCGAAACACAGCGCCTCGTGGCGCAAACCGGAATCTTGGCAGAGCCGTTATTTCTACAGGCCCATATCGCGACCGTCGGTCCTGACGGTTCGGCCGCCGCCGGAGCCGGCGACCAGCTGGCTCGCTGGCTCGCTGGCTCGACCTGAGCCTGCCGTTGTCCACCTGAACAGACGCAAGCCCAAGGGGTGCGACGGAGCTGAGCCAAGCTCAACTGGAGTCTTGACTTATTCCTCAGGAGAAATAAGCCTATGCAGGATCCCATGGCGCATCCGTCGAGGGCAGAATCGAGAGGCGAGGGATGGACGACTACGACGTCATCGTGCTGGGAACCGGTGGAGCCGCACTCACCGCGGCCGCCGTCGCGGCGGAGGAGGGGGCGCGAGTCGGCCTGTTCGAGAAGGGCGAGACGGTGGGAGGCACCACGGTGTACTCCGGCGGGATGATCTGGATCCCGCTCAACCAGCACCAGCCGCCGGAGAAGGGCGACACGCGCGACAAGGCGGTCACGTACCTCAAGGCGCTGTCCAACGGCACGATCTCCGACGAGATGGTCGAGACATACGTCGACCGCGGTCCAGAGATGGTCTCCTACCTCCACGACCGCACGCCGGTGCAGTTCTACGCGGTGGCCGACTTCCCGGACTACCACCCCGAGCAGGACGGCGGGCTGCCACAGGGCGGCCGGTCGCTCGAGACCCCGCTGTTCCCGTACGGCGAACTGGGCGCGTGGAAGGACCGGGTGCACATCCCGCCGTACTACCAGACCTATCACCTGACGATCGGCCAGACGACGCTCGGCCAGCCGGTCCCCCAGGAGATCACGCCCGAGGAGATGCAGCGTCGCATCGACAACGACGAGCGCGGCATGGGGCTAGCGCTCGGCGGCCGGCTGCTGAAGGCGTGCCTGGACCGGGGCGTGCAGCCGCAGACCGGCCACCGTGGCGTCGACCTGATCATGGAGGACGGTCGCGTCGCCGGCGTCGTCTTCGAGACCGCCTCGGGACGCAAGGAGGTCCACGCGCCGAACGTCGTGATCGCGACCGGCGGTTTCGAGCACAACGAGGATCTCAAGCGGGCGTTCCTGCGGGGGCCCGCCAGCCACACCGTGGGTGTGGAGACCAACACGGGCGACGGGCTCAAGATGGCGATGCGCGCCGGAGCCATGATCGCGAACATGCCCGAGGCGTGGTGGATGCCGATGATCGAGGTCCCGACGAGCTTGGTCGCGACTGGCCAGCAGATCCTCACCTACGAGCGCACGCTGCCCGGCGCGATCATGGTCAACAAGACCGGCAAGCGCTTCACCAACGAGGCCGCCAACTACAACGCCTTCGGCGCGGCGTTCCACGAACAGGACGTCAGCCTCGGCGTCTACAAGAACCTGCCCTGCTGGCTGGTCTTCGACCAGAACTGGCTCGACAAGTACGGCTTCGCCGGAGGCCTCGGCGCTACCGAGCAGGCCTCGACGGACTGGATGACGTCCGCTGACACGCTCCGGGGGCTGGCCGAGAAGCTCGGCATCCCAGGCGATGCGCTGGAGAACACCGTCGAGCGCTTCAACACGAACGCACGCAACCTCGAGGATCTCGACTTCAACCGCGGCCAGAGCGCCCAGGACCAGTGGTGGGGTGACCCGACGCTGCGCGACGGCACCGCGCGGGCGTCCCTCGGGCCTCTCGAGACCGGGCCGTACTACGCGATCCAGGTCTTCAGCGGCATGCTCGGCACCAAGGGCGGCCCGAAGACCGACACGCGGGCGCGCGTGGTCGATCTCGACGGCAACGTCATCGAGGGCCTGTACGCGGCCGGCAATGCCATGGCCTCCCCCATGGGAATGACGTACGGCGGTGCCGGCGGCACACTCGGCCCGGCAATGGTCTTCGGCTACCTCGCCGGCCGCGACATCGGCGAGCGCGTCGGCAGCCGTAGCCTGCAGACCGTCGCCGCACACTGACCTCACTCGACGAGCGGACCGTTCGACGCGGGTGCACGCCGAAGTCCACGAACTCGCGAGCCGGACATCTGGAGCGATCCCGCTTCCGTGGACAGCGAACTTGAGGTTCCCTGTCCATAGGGAAGGATGGCGATGGAGGTGCGGCGGATCCCGTCCACACCACGGCGACCGCCGGCACCCGGTTCGATGCCGGCGGCGAACGCCGAACCCGCGCTCATCGGAGCCCAGCTCGCAATTCGTGACACGTCCCCACAGACACCAGGCCGCTGGCCCCGTCGCCATGTTCACATCCGCCGCGCCGCCGTCGGCCCTGACTGCGCCGTGAACGTCCGATCCCCACGCCGCGGTGGCCGTGTGGGGTGGGCGGGCGGACCGGCCATCGTCAGCCGGTGCGCATCGTTCTGGCCGCATCCCACCCGCACCCCAGGACGGCAGGTAGTAACGGAGGGTAATCACCGCTGGAGGCGATGTCACGACCGCAGGCCCCGGCTCAGGTGCCCGGAGACGACACCCCGTTCATGATCGTTCCCTGCACAAAACTGCCGAATGCGCTCACCATGTGCTCACAAACCCATTTCGATCTTGAATAGATGATCTCTGACTTTGCAAAACCGCAGGTCAGAAGCCATCTGTCTGGAGCCGGCGAGGGGACTCGAACCCCTAACCGCTCGATTACAAGACAAAATATCGTATATAGGACTATGCCGGAAACTGACGCGCGGTACCGCAAAATCCGAGGTCGGGGCATTTTCAATGCCGGAACGTGCCGGCGAATGTCGCGCCGTGCCGGAGCATCCGCGCACACAATGCGCGCCCACGCGGCCGGGGACGCTTCGGGGGCATGTCCAAAGGCGAACGGAACCGGATCAAGATCAGGGTCCGTAGCTCGATGGAAGCCCAGGCCCGCGTCGAGGGCCGCTACCTCGGCGGACGGCCCCCTACGGCTACCGCCTCGCCGACGCCGGCCCCCACCCCAACCCCGCCAAAGCCGCCGACGGCCGACGCCTCCACATCCTGGAACCCGACCCGGTGACCGCACCCGTCGTCGAACAGATCTTCACCCTGTTCCTCGGCGGAATGGGCCTGTTCCTGATCGCCCAGACGCTCACCGACGAGACGATCCTGTCCCCGTCAGCCTACGACCGGACCCGCAACCCCCATCGCACCGGCGTCGCCTGGTCCAAAAGCGCCATCCAAACGATCCTGCGCAACCCCCGCTACACCGGCCGGCAAGTCTGGAACCGCCAACGCAAGACCGAGACCCTCCTCGACGTCGACGTCGACGTCGACGTCGACGTCGTCGCGCTCGGCTATGAGACAAAACTAGCGTGGAACGACCGCGATCAGTGGGTCTGGTCCGACCGTCCCGCCCATCCGGCGATCGTCGACGAAGCGACGTTCCTCACGACACAAAGGCGCATGGCCAGCCGCGGCCCCACCTCGGAGCGGCTCGGCCCGCGCACCCAGCATCCCTACCTGCTGCGCAGCCTGCTGTTCCACGAGCAGTGCGGACGGCGGATGCAGGGCAACTGGAACCACGGGCATGCGCACTACCGCTGCCGCTACCCGCAGGAACACGCCGTGGCCAACCGCATCGACCATCCTTTGGCCGTCTACGTCCGCGAAGACACCATCACTCCCGCCCTCGACGCCTGGCTCGCCACTGCCTTCGCCCCCAGCCACATCGAGGCCACCCTGACCGCCCTCAACCACACCCAACCCGACACCACTCCCCCGAGCGACCCCCTACGGCAGGCCATCGCTGACTGCGACCGCAAACTCGCCCGCCACCGGGCCGCCCTCGAAGCCGGCGCCGACCCGGTCATCGTCCCCGGCTGGATCGCCGACGTGCAGGCCGAACGCGCTACCGTCATCGCCGCCCTCGACCGCCGAGGCAAAGCAACCCCGCCACAGACCCGGCTCACCCGGCAACAGATCAGAGATCTCGTCGATGGCCTCGGCGGACTCCTCGCAATCCTGCACGAGGCAGATCCGGCCGACAAAGCCGAGGTCTACCGCGAACTCGGCCTGAAGTTGACCTACGACCACGAAACAGAAACGATCATGGCCGAAGCATCACCGAGATCATCGGTGTGCGTAGTGTCTGTGTCCGAGGGGGACTCGAACCATTACCCCACGGCCCCTCGTCCTCGCCACCGAACTTCCCCTCCCCCAACAATGAGCCACCAGCAACAATGAGCCACCAGCAACGTGCCGCAGACCTGATGGAAGGCCACGGAGGTGTCCAGAGCTCTACTGTTCGCTTCGAAGGTTGCGGACGGGACACAGCGCTCGCCGGCGCCGCCGCCGCCGCCACATCCCAGCCGGGGGCATGCCGCCCCATCGGTCCCGGCCGTCCGCGACAGACAGCAGCCGATCCAGGTAGTCCGCCTGCACGCCCGGCGGGATGCGTTCGGTCAACATGAGCAGACCGTCGACGGTGATGCCGTAGGTGGCATACTCCAGGTAGGCGTCCCATACGTCGGTCCGCCCGAGAGCTGCGTCGAGCGCGCGTTCGAAAGCCGCGAGTGTGTCGTCTCGCCGGCCTTTCTGGTAACGGCGGGCCTGCGCCAGCCCGAACCAGGCATCGGCCTCGTCGGGATGGCCAGCCGCCGTCATACCATCCACCGCCAGGCGCCAGGCCCTGTCCACCTCGACAACGCAACCGAACACGGAGCAGAAACAGGCCTTCACCTGCTGACAGACGATGCGGCAGGCAACGCCGATGGACCGGCTTCAGTCGGGAAGCCACACGCCCTGCTCCATCATCACGACGACAGCGGAGAACAGCGCCTGGCAGTCGTCCGGCTCGGGAACGGTCCACCGCGTCCAGCGTTGCTGGTGTGGTCCCGGCGGCAGCGACGGCAGATCCGCTCGCCGCACAGACGGGCGGGTCGGCCGCACTGGACGCAGTGTTGCGCGCACAGCGTGCACAGCACCAGATCGCCGGTGACGACCGGTATGCCGTCGACCGGGCAGGCACAGCCATCGCAGACCGGTGGAAGCAGCTGCGAGGCACCCGCAGCGCGCAGGTGGACAAGCAGCCGAGCCGACCGACGGGCCCGCCGAGACATCCGTGACCGCCCCACGGTTGATCCTTGTGGGCGTCGTCGATGTCTCCCAGCTGGAAACTCCACCGGAACGTCCCGTCGGCCCCGCCGCACTGCGTAGCGCCGCACCCAGCGGACTATGGGACGAGCTCGTCAGGCTTGTGCACACGCAGGGGTTCACGGTGGAGCGTGGCCTGTGCGACGGCGCCTACGGAACGACGAACTACACCATCCGCACCGTACGGGTCCGCGACGACGTCGACCCAGCCCAGGGCCGCCATCGACCTCACCTGACTCCGTGTCATGCCGATCGCCGAAATCCTCGTTCTCACCCGAGACCGACCGGGTCTCCCCGGCGATGCCGGCCCAGACCGTCGGGCCGCCGAAACCACTGGTACCGGTAACGGACAGCCGACAGGTCCTACAGGGGAAATTCGCCGGCCGTGAACGCGGCCTTCGACTGGAGCTTGTTCAGCTTCTTGGTGCCCTCCGTGTTCGTCTTGGCCAGGAGGGTGGTCCACCAGTCGATGAAATCCTTGTCGTAGTAGGCACCCGCCGTGAATGACTTCACCGGGCTGGTTCCGGTTTGGAGACCGTACCACTGATCGACGACGAAGCAGTTGTCGCCCCACTGCTTAAATTCGCCCTCCGTCACGTCGGTATCCCTTTCGGGGTGACGTTTGACGTTCCGGTTCACGACGGTGAATACGTGCTTGGCGTCCTGCTGTCCTTCGATACCGTAAACCTCGACCTGCGTCGCCGGTGGCAGCAAGGCGGACTGGGAATTCAGGCGACCGGTGAACGTGCGGGTCACCAGAATACTGGTTACCACCCATGCGAAGTCGTTGCACACACCGTAGAAGGACTTCGCGTTGATGAACATCGCCACGCCGTCGCCGATGTATCCGGCCCGGTTGTTCGTCGCCGGAAAATAGGTACAGGAGTTCATCGGCATCGGTTTCCCGGTCGGCTTCCAGCCCGGTGGCTTCCATTCGTTCTTTGTTTTCCGCTGCCCTTCCGGAGCCAGTTCCAGGAGATCAGCGAACGCGTTGTCGATGAACACCTTACCGGGCGTTCCCAGCGTGGACGCCTGGATGAACGCGTGCACCTCGTCCATCACCACGGGCCACACGGGTGCTTCCGGAAAACTCTCTGCCACAGGTTCCCCCTACCGGCCGGATGAGTCCGCCGGGAGGCACGTTAGCAGCACCGAAAGACCCAGCGTAGGGGATTGGTGACAACGGCAGCCGACCCGGCTGCGCCGCCGTAGTCGCGCCGGCTTGTCGACGAGGCGGCACGGCCATCCCGTGCCGCGGCGCACGCACTCCCGGCAGCGGCCGATTACTGAGGGTTACTGCGCGGGACGAACCCCGCGCCAGTCTCCGGCCCGCCGCGGCCCGCGCCAGCACGAACCCGGCCAGCGCATCCGTCTCGAACCCCGTGACCTCGTCAGGGCTCGCGGGCGCGCGCGCCTCGCGGAGATCCCGCACCACTGCCAGTCCCAACCGACGCCCCTTACCTTCACCGTGACACTCAGGTCATCGGGTGGGACGGTAGGACTTCAGGGAAGCTGAAGCGCACTCAACACGCGGCGCCCGCCGCCGGAGACACCAGGAAGCCCTACCCCTGGCTGGATTGCGAACTGCCACGACCGCGACGGCAGCCGAGAACCCGAGGGTTATTTAATAGTCGCGCCGGATGTCGATCTTTCTATTGTAGGACAAGTTGACCGTACTTCGGGTGGCGGGACGCGGCATCTCGCCCTGAACGGCAGGGCCGGCGAAGTGCTGCATCCCGCTCGCCGTCTATTGATCTTTTCCAGTACCGTAACACTCGCTCTCAACGTTGCCGAGCCGATGATCGCACAGGAGTACGACAAAGCCACATTCGACGCCGTCGGACCGTGAAGGACCGGCTGCCGGTATCCCCATCCACGGACACGCCGATGCGCGGCGCAATTCCAGCCGACGACCCGGCCTCCCGCGAAGCCGACAGCGAGGCACGCAGGCAGGACCTGCTCCACCGGGCACGTGCCGAAGACGTCCTACACTGGCAGCAGCACCAGCGACCGATCTCCGCGGAGACCCTCCGGAAACGACTCCACGTGGCCGCCGGCACAGCCCGCGGCCTGGTCACCCAGCTCCGCAACGACACCCACGTCGCCCACGTCGCCCACGACCTATGCCTGCCCACCCCGGCACGAGAAAAGGGACCGTACGCGCGCAGCGCTTGATGCTCTCGGCGACTACGTCATGGTGCTTACCGGCCGCTGCGTGTTCTGGCGTGTCGTGGACGGACATCATCCGGGCGGTCAACCGGGTCAGCGGACCGGATGGGCTGATTCGGCTCAGCGTTGTCAAGGCTTGGTTGGCCAGGCCGGGGACGACGACCCGTTGGCCGCGGTCGAGCCCCCGCAGGCCGGCATCGACGACCGATCCGGGATCGGCGAGCTTTCGCTAGATCGCGGTTGTGGAGACGTCAGAGCCGAGGGCGTCGACGAAGCCGGTGCGGGTGGGGCTGGCCACCGGAGCCGGCGGGGCGGTGCTGGGCTCACCGCTCAACGCGCTGGTCTGGCTGGCGAACACCCTCTCCGAGCACGGGGTGGTGCTCGAGGCCGGACATGTGATCCTTCCGTGTTCGGTCACCGCAGCGCTGCCGGTCCGGCCGGGGACGGCCGTCACCGCGACGGTCGCGGGACTCGGCACCGTCACGGCAGTTTTCGCGCCGCATGCGCAGGATGCCTGATGACGACGGCAGCGATCGTCGGCCCCGGCAACATCGGGACCGACCTGCTGGTGAAGCTGCGGCGCGGAGGTGTCGTGGACGTCCGTTACATGGTCGGGGTCGACCGACCTCCGACGGGCTCGTCCGCGCGCGGGCGCTGGGCGTCGAGGCGTCCGCCGACGGGGTGGACTGGCTTTTAGCCCGCGACGCCCTTCCCGACCTCGTGTTCGACTGACTCAGGTCGCCCGCGAACGCGCCCGCGGCCGGGCTATCCCCAGAGGGTGCAGACGGGGGCGGCGACGATGCGGTCGTCCATCTGGAAGATGCGTGGTCCGGTGTGAAAGACGACGCCGGCGACGAACCGGTCGCCGATTTCGTCGCGTAGCCAACGGAGGTGGCGGCTCGCGTCCGCCCGTGGCGCGGAGTCGGCCTTGACTTCGATCGCGACGACGCGCTCGGCGCCGAGCTCGGCCACCAGGTCGATTTCGTGGCGTCCGGCGTCCTGCCGAAGGTGGTACATCCTGGCTCGGGTGGCGTTGACCGGCAGCTCGGCCCGGAGTTGGGCCGCGACGAACGTGTCCAACAGCCTGCCGAGCAGGTCGCCGTCGCGCAGCACACCGTCGGTGTCGAGCCGCAACACAGCGCCGACGAGCCCGGGATCGACCACGTACCGCTTCGACGTCCGGACAAGCCGCTTCACACGGTTGGTCGACCACGCGGGAACAGCATCGACGACCAGCAGGTTACGCAGCAGAAGATCGTACGCGTCGGCGGTCTTGGCGTTGACACCGCCGGCTTCCCACAGGGTCTTGTTCGGCACGACGCCGGCGGTGTTGAGGGCGAGCGCCTCGAAGTACCGGTGCAGGCGCTCCGGGTCTCGATGAACACCCAGCTCGGCGACGTCGCGGGTCAGGAGCTGATCGAGGTAGCTGTCGAGCCAGCGTCGGCGATTCAGGTCAGACAGGTGCAACGTCGGCTCCGGAAATCCGCTCCGAAGCGCCAGGTCGACGTAGTCCCGCAGGTCCGGGGCGTCAGGCGGCACCCGCAAGGACTCACCAAGGCCACTCGCGACGCGGTCGACGAAGGTCGGGCCGTCGATGTTGCCGACCAGTTCCCGCACCGTCAGCCCACTCATGCCCACCCGGACGAGGCGACCGGTTCCCGGCCACCCTTCAGCCTGAAGATCACCTCGGACGGAACCGGCGACAAGGAAGCGGCCCGGCGCCGAGTTCACATCGACGCTGCGCTTCACGGCGCCGAGGACCGACGGCACCGCCTGCCATTCGTCGAGGAGCACCGGTTCGTCAAGGCCACGCAGCGCCGCGTCGGGATCGGCGGCGAAGGCCACGGCTTCAGCCGGTTCGTCGAGCCGGACGACCGTCCGCGCGTGGCGTGCGGCCGTGGTCGTCTTGCCGGTCGCACGAGGCCCGACAACCAGGATCGCCGGAAGTTCCCGGAACAGGTCGGAGATCAACCCGTCGACCAGACGAGGGGTGTACGAGCGCTCCACGAGACGACAGTACCTGGATTTCGCACGTGGTAGTACCAGTCTGACGCAGAAATCAGTACCAGATCCCCGCGATGGCGTCGGCAAGGCGTCCCGGCTGCTGGAGCGGGCCGAAGTGGTCCATCCAGTCGAACTCGACGACCGGTGCCCCGATCCGCTTGGCCACGCTGTGGACGGCGGCGCACTGACTCCTTGATACCGCCCACCGAGAAGGCCACCGGCGAGCGCCTCCCGACGCCCATCAGACGGGTCATCGCGGTCAACCGGATGAAGAAGGTCAACGCCGTCATCGGGTTCACCCGCATCGACGAAATGGACCGAGTCTGCTCCCCCACACCGGCGCCGTCACCCCCGACGGCAACCTGCTCATGGTCGGCGGCGACTCGCACAACAGAGCCCGGAGCAACCAAATTGCTTTTTCGATGAAGCATCTCGGAATTTCCGACGACACACGAGGTCGCAAACTTCTGGAAGATCATTTTCGAGAAGTGGTTGCAGACCGGGATAATATTGTAAAGCGATTCGAAAATCAGTACGGAAATTTTGAGGTACGCGACTCCCTGCTCGTCGGTCCATCTGGAAAATTTGCCCGCTTCGAGACAACCTGGCAGATTCTTCCGAATGGATCAAGATGTTTTTCCACACTGATACCGAGATGGGGTGGATAAAATGACCACCGAACTATGCACGCCGGACGATGAAGAGCTTATCACCAGCTTCGACGTCACCCCAGAGATTGAGAGCGGAGAAGAGGCCTGGGAGCGATACCTGACCTATTCCCTGAGCGACGACTGGCGAGTTCGGTTTTCCTACAACATCATAGGAGGGTCGGTTCGATGCATCATCACTTACCGCGACTCAATTATACTGGAAAGTTTTCGTGAAGGAGCCGTCAGGATCGGAACCACCCGTGGGTTGCGAAACTCAATAACGGTGGACTTCCAGACGAGGGACACGCGAGGCCACTGGGCTGTCGGAATAGGGATTCCCCCTTCTTTCCACGAGGAGATTTTGCTTAGCTGACTTCCGTGCTTCCGATGGTTCCGGAGTCGAGATAGATCGATCGCGGTAGGGACCGCCCTTGCGGGCGGCCCCCCGCTCAGATCCCAGCGTGCGCTGCTAACGCACTGGGCTCCTGCCTCGGGTTCTGGCGTCGAAGCGCGTGTCGGGGAAGGGATGTCGGATGCGGGCGGGTGGTAGCCACCGGGTCGCGAGTCGGTTCATTCGTGCCCAGTTGATCCGTGTGCGCTGGCTGCGTCGCCGTAGCGACCTGTACCAAAGCCGGGTTACCTGGGTCCGGAACTGCCCCACTGCCTCGGTGTTGCCGGGGACGGCGTAGTAGACGAGGTGACCTTGTACCACGCTTCTCAGCCAGGCCCCCTGCTCGGGGATGGGCAGGTGTCGGCGACGTCTGAGCTCGGTCTTGACCTCGCGTAGCTTCGCCCGCAGCCGCTCGGCGATCGTGATGCGCCTTACCCAGAACCGGCCCTTCGGGGACCTCTCGCAGATGTGCGTGAAGCCCAGGAAGTCGAACGTCTCCGGTCTGCCCAGACCCTGCCTGGCCCTCTTCCAGTCGGCATGCCTGCCGAACTCGATCAGACGGGTCTTCTCCGGGTGCAGGGCCAGACCGAACTTCGCGAACCGCTCGCCAAGCTCGGCCAGGAACCGCCGCGCCTTGTCCTCGTGTTCGAACCCGACGACGAAATCGTCGGCCCACCGCACGATGATCACGTCACCTCGGGTGTGGTGGCTCCGCCGGCATCGCGGCCAGCATGGGCGCCGGCCTGCTGGAGGCCAACCGCACCGGCGGGACCGTCAAGCGGGTCCACTGCGGCTGGGCCGCGCGCTGCGGCGTGGCGGCGGCCGACCTGGCGCGACACGGGCTCACCGGCCCGCCGACCGTGCTGGAGGGCCGCTTCGGGTTCCTGCAGGCGTTCTGCGGCGACCCGCTCCCACCCGGACGCCGTCGTCCGCGGCCTGGGCACGGACTGGGAGCTACCGCGCGTGGTCTTCAAGCCGTACCCGTGCAACCACTTCACCCACGCGGGCGTGGACGCCGCCCTGCGGCTGGGGCGGGGGGGCGCCCAGGGGCTCGCCCCCGCCGACGTCACAGCGATCGAGCTGGGCGTCGCCAAGCCCGTCCTGCGCACGATCGCCGAGCCACCCGAGGCCGAGGCACGGCCGGCGTCCTGCGCGTGACCACCCGCACGGGCGAGGAACTCGAGGCCCGCGTCGAGGTCAACCGCGGCGGTCCCGGCAACCCCCTGTCCGACGAGGAGCTGACGAGGAAGTTCCACGACAACGCCGTGAGGTCCCTCCCGGAGGAGCGCGCGGCCGAGCTCGCGGTCCGAACGCTCGCCCTTCCTGACGCTCAGAGCGTCGAGGATCTCACCGCGCTGCTGACCTCGGCGGAGGAGCGCTGAGGTCGAGACAGTTACCGCTCCCGGACTGCGTAGGTCAGGTGGGTCACCCGCTGCGTCGGCTCCGCGCGGACCGGCTCCAGGGCCACGCGACCCGCGTCCACGCCCTCGAACAGGCGGATTCCGGAGCCGAACAGCACGGGTGAGAGCGCGATCGTGAACTCGTCGATCAGGCCGGCGTTCACGTACTCCAGGATCGTTGCGCCGCCGCCCGCGATGCGGACGTCCCGGTCGCCGGCGGCCTCGCGGGCCTGGTCGAGCGCGGTCTCGACGCCGTCGTTGACGAAGTGGAAGGTGGTCCCACCCGGCCGCTCCCAGGGGTCACGCTTCTCGTGCGTCACGACGAACACCGGCGTGTGGAACGGCGCCTCCTCCGGCCACGCCTGCTCGCCGAGGTCGAACATGCGCTTGCCCATCACGCTCGCGCCGGTGCGCTCGAACGTCTCCCGCACGATGTCGTTGTCGCGCCCTTCCTCGCCGCCCTCGCCGAGCTTGAGGTTCTCCCGGAAGAACCGCTGCGGGAAGATCCACTGCTGCAGTTCCATCCACTGCGCCATCCAGCGCTGGACCTGCGGGTCGTCCTGCTTCTCGGGCGCGAAGGAGTCCTCAACGGGCACGGACTCGGGCGCGATGAACCCGTCCAGCGACATCGTCACGCTGAAGAACACCTTCCCGGCCATCAGCCCTCAGCTCCCTTCCGAACGGTCTCGGTGACGTAGGCAGCCAGGTTGCTCAGGGTCTGCTGGCCGCCCTCGATCGCGTGGTACTTCTCGACCGCCTCGTCGCGCAGCTCCTTGGTGGGGAACACCGTGCGCATCTCGATCCGGGTCCCCGCCCCGTCGGGCGCGAACGTGAGGACCGACTCGAAGGCGTTCGGGTCGCCGCGGGACTCACCGTGCAGCAGCACGATCCGCTCCGGCGGGGCGATCTCGGTCCAGGAGATCCACTCCTGGTAGTCCGTCCCGTCCGGTCCGTGCATCACGAAGTCCCACTCCCCGCCGACGCGGAACTCGAAGGACCGCGTGGTGGTGGTGAACCCCTCCGGTCCCCACCACCGGGACAGGTGCCGGACTTCGGTGAACGCCTCGAACACCAGCTCCCGTGGGGCGTCGATGACCCGGGAGATCACGATCTCGCGGTCGGCCGTCGCGGACTGCGCCGGCGCTCCTCGTCTCGTCGCGCTCATCAGCTACTCCTCCTGCCGTGCCTGCTTGAGGTCCTGCACGTACGCGTCCAGCCGGTCGAAGCTCTCGTTCCAGAACCGCTCGAACCCGCCGGTCCACTCGTGAACCGGTCGCAGCCCACGGGCGTCAAGGCCGTACAGGCGTTGCTTGCCTGCCTTGCGGTCCCGCACCAGCCCGACCTCCCGGAGCACCCGCAAGTGTTTGGACGCCCCCGGCTGGGTCATCCCCAGCTCCTGGGCCAACTCGGTCACCGGCCGCTCACCCGCCCGCAGCAGCACCAGGATCTCCCGGCGCTGCGGCTCGGCGATCGCGTTGAAGACGTCCGACGTCGTCGCTGCTCGTGCCATGGCAGCCATCATATACCTATATCGGCATGCGTCAAGCCGAGAGGTACCAGGCGGGTCTGTCAGATGACGATCGTGACTCTTGTCGGCGGCTGCGGATGCGCGTATCCCGGAGACGGCACGCGCGACGGCGGCGGGCAGGGAGGGCGATGGGTGAGAGGATCGGCGTGTCACGCGATTTGCTGATCACCACCCTCTGATTCGTCGGGTCGTTCGATGAGATTGCCGTTCTTGAATACCGCGCCGGCACGGACCAGCGCGACGAGGCGGGGTGCCTTGACGGCCCGCCACCGGGTCTGTGCTGATTCGATGGCTGGGCCGCCTCGGCTTCGTCCCGTGCTTTCTTCAACCACTTTCCCAACGTCATCTCGTGGACGCCGATGTTCCGGACGACCTCAGCGGCCGAGCGGCCCCCATCAATGACGAAAGCTACCGCCTGCGTCTTGTACTCCTCGGTACATGCACGGCGTGTCGAGCCCATATCTCGCGCTCCCGATCAATCGGGCAACTTTACCGAGTGTCCACTAAAGCGGGTACGGTCCACTATGACGGCCCTGCCGCCTGCGGGAACACGCGGCGGGGCAGATAGCAGGGGCGGGACGCGGGGCGCGGAATCCGGTGGCATCGACCGGGCGTGGCTGCCATACCTCGGGGATATTGGGATCATGAATGCTCAGACCTTCGATAAGCGGACCGGACGAAAGGATCAACTATCTGCGTCTGCCCCGGAGCGTCAGCACCGGACAGGACCGCGGCGAGATCACCGTGGTCGCCGCGCCCGACGCTCGACAGCGCTGTTCCCGCCGGGCTGGCCGTCGCGCACGGCGCGTGGTCGTCGACCCGGACCTGACGCCGCACCGCGCTGCCTCCTGTGACCGTCGGCCCCAGCGTCGTCTCCGCCCGCGGCCATATCTGGGCGATCGCGGCGGCGATCCGTCCTTCGGTGTGCTCCAGCAGGCGCGTCACGTCGGTGTCCGCCCAGCAGGGCGAAGGGACCGGTGGCCTTACCGGATACGCCCAACACCGGCGTGGATCGGCAGCCGGTTCTGCGGCGCCGCTCGGTCTTGCCTGTCGTTGTCCCAGCCCGGTAACGGCACCAGGCTGGGATCGCTGTGTGCCACCGCGACCGGCACCACCCCCGGGTTGCACATGTGGGCCTCTTCGGCATGTCTGGGCTGTTTCTGCTGGTAGGCGGGTTGCCGGTGGGTTCGGGTGGTGGGGTGGTGTGGGATGCTGATCGTGTGGCCGGTGGGGACGGCAGTGCGCAGCGTTTCTTCGTGTCGTACACGGGTGTGGATGTCCGGTGGGCGGAGTGGGTTGCCTGGACGTTGGAAGCCGCGGGGCATGAGGCGCTGATTCAGGCATGGGACTTTCGCCCGGGCTCGCATTTCGTCGGTGACATGCAGCGGGCGCTGACTGGTGAGCGGCGGACGGTGGCTGTGTTGTCGTCTGCCTATCTGAAGTCGGCGTTCGCGAGCGAGGAGTGGCAGGCCGTATGGGCGGCCAACCCGGACGGCACGAAGCGTCTCCTGCTAGTCGTGCGAGTAGAGGACTGTGAGCGGCCCGGGTTGTTGCGTCAGGTTGTGTCCGTGGACCTGTTCGACGTCGACGAGGAGGTCGGCCGGCAGCGGCTGTTGGACGCGATCGCCCCAGGTCGGCGAAAGCCGAAGACCCCGCCTGCCCACCCTGGGGCAGGGCCGGGCGCGGTCGCACTGTCCACCCCGCCTCCACCCGCGGCGATGTCTGTTCCTGTGGTTCGGTCGGCCTATGTGGAGCAGGTGCGTCAGATCGCGCCGCCCCGTCTGGTCGGCCGCGGGGCGGAACTCGCCCGGCTGGCCGCGTTCTGCACTGCCCCCGACGAGGCGACGGCCAGCTCTTATGTGTGGTGGCGGGCGGCGGCGTGGACGGGGAAGTCCGCGTTGATGTCCAGCTTTGTGCTCGACCCGCCGCCGGGGGTGCGGGTGGTGTCGTTTTTCATTACCGCCCGCTATACGGGGAACAGCGACCGGGCCGCGTTCGTCGAGATCATCACCGAACAGCTCGGTGACCTCCTCGGTGAAACGGTCCCCCCGTTCCAGGACCAGGGCCGCCGGGAGCGGCTGTGGTTCGGCTGGTTCGCCGACGCCGCCGCGCTGTGCAAGGCCCGCGGACAGCGGCTGGTGCTGGTCGTGGACGGCCTGGATGAGGACCGGGGAGTGACCGGCCCTGGGGCGCGTAGCATCGCGGGGCTGTTGCCTGCCAGTCCCCCGCAGGGGGTGCGGGTGGTGGTCGCGGGCCGCCCGGACCCGCCGATCCCCGCCGATGTGCCCCCCGGACACCCGCTACGCAATCCGGCGATCATCGAGGTGTTGGACGGGTCGGAGCATGCGGCGGCGCTCAGAGCGGACATGCAGGCAGATCTGCACCGGCTACGCACTGGCAGCCCGCTCGAACGGGACCTGCTGGGGCTGGTGACGGCCGCCGGTGGTGGTCTGTCCGGCCGTGACCTGGAAGAACTGTCGTCTGAGCCTGACGTCACCGAATGGGACATCGAACAGCTCCTGTCGACGGTGACCGGCCGTAGTTTCGCCAGCCGCGCCCCGCGGTGGAACCCCACCAACGGTCCGCAGGTGTACCTGCTGGGCCATGAGGAACTCCAGCAGGATGCCGTCCGCGCCTACGGGCCCAGCAAGCTCGCCGCCTACCGCGGCCGGCTTCATGCCTGGGCACAGGAATACCGGCAGCAGCGGTGGCCGTCTGGCACCCCGGAATATCTGCTGCGCGGCTACTACCGGCTGCTGCTGGCCACCGGTGAGTTGAGCCGCGCAGTCGACTGCGCTACGGACCTGGCACGCCATGACCGGATGCTCGACCTGACCGGCGGCGACACCGCCGCCCTCGCCGAGATCACCGACGCGCAGAACACCATCCTCGCCGCAGAGTCCCCGAACCTGACCCTGATGGCCCGCCTCGCCGTACACCGCCAGCGCATCGCCGACCGCAACAGCAACATCCCCACCGACCTCCCCGCCCTCTGGGTCACCCTCGGCCACGCCACCCGCGCCGAACAACTCGCCCACG
>NZ_CAUVXI010000087.1:0-3450 GCF_963555845.1 Protofrankia sp. Cas8
CAGTAGCAGGCGGTCACCGAAGGTCGGTGTACAGTGCCCGCGCATATACGTTGCGACGTCGTGAGCTGTCATGGCGGGGCCCGACCTCGCCCGATCCGGCGGTCTGGGTGGGGGACAAGCATTCGGGCGCCGAGGTCTGGAGTCACACCCTGCCCAGTCCGCGCGGATACCACGGTCTGGCCGTGGACGACAGTCGTGTTTTCGTTAGAGTCTGTTTTGAATCTTGGGTTCGGACAGCGAGTCGCGTCCAGCTGGTTCCCGGCAAGGCGGAAGGCGAGCAGGGTCCCACTGGGCAGCGCGGAGCGGTGTCGTGGGGGGCGAACGATACCGGATGAGTTGTATCGGTTTGGCCGACAACGCAGCCGGGGGCCGGCTGGGCGTGGATCGCCCGGACAGAAG
The DNA here is from genome assembly GCF_963555845.1 of Protofrankia sp. Cas8. Taxonomy (NCBI): domain Bacteria; kingdom Bacillati; phylum Actinomycetota; class Actinomycetes; order Frankiales; family Frankiaceae; genus Protofrankia; species Protofrankia sp. Cas8. The sequence continues at coordinate 400 of NZ_CAUVXI010000087.1, forward strand.
ATTCAAAACAGACTCTAAGCGATAGATCGTAAACCGCATTCACGCAGGTCAGAGGCTTGATCGGTAACGTGGTGGACCTGACGCGCCAGAATAAGAACCAGTCGATCTTGGTTGAAGGTCCTGAAATCATCGTCCGCCCGGTCGCCGCACGGCTGCTGACCAGGGACGCTGCCGAGTGAACCCGACGCCGGCAACATCGACAGCAGAGCCGGCAGGGTGGGACGGACCGGCATAACTCACTCGTCCCAGTCGCCGGCGCCGCCAAGCTGCTCGATCCGCTCGGGCGACAGGCCGGCCAGGGCTGCGACGCTGGCGGTGAGCGAGCCGTCCAGCACCTTCATCGACTCGACCATCCCGCGGCGGATCTCCGCACGGCGCTGCTCGAGGTATGCCCGGACCGCCTCGGCCACGAGGTCCTTCTTGGATATGCCGAGGAAGTGAGCGGCCTGCGAGATCAGCTCGTCCGTCGCGGGGTCGATCTTCAAGGGTGCTTGGCGTCGGGCGCCGACGGTCGTCATAGCCATCCTCATCTTCCCAGGACCATGGTACCCAAGTACCTCAGGTCGCCGTCACCCCGAAGGAAACCTGAGGGAAACCAGGACCGCACGAGCCTCGAGAACGGCGAATCGGCCGACGATGTCAAGATCTCAGCCTTCCCGACAATCCGCGCGAACGCGTCGTCCGCCCCTTGGCTGTGGACCGGATCGAGACTATGGTCATGACCTCCGAACGGCGACGAAGAGCGGTCGAGGCATGGACACCCAGCGCGGCCCGGCACAGGACCGGCCGCGTGACGTTCCATTTCCACCAGGACGGGAGGCGGGTTTCGCGATCCCCGAACGCCTGGTTCAGCTGGTCCTGGGAAAGCCCAGCAACCTCAGTGAGGTTCGCGCCACGCAGGTCGGTGCCACGCAGGTTCGATCCTTGCATGTGCGCCTCACTCACGTTCGCCCCCGGCAGGCGTGTGTGGGCAAGGATCGCATTGCTGAGATTCGCGTGGTGAAGGTCAGCTTCGGTGAGGGAGGTCGAGCGGTTTCTGCTCTCACTGCCTGGAATCGGCCGCTGGTCAGCTACCTTCGTGATGATCCGAGGGCTGGGGCGGATGGAGGTGCTGCCCGACGACGCCGAGCTTCTGAAAGCCGTGCATCGCGTATACGGCGAGCCCCCACCGGGGGACCTCGCCACCCTGTCCGCGCGCTGTATCGCTGCTGGCGCTTGGTATTCCTGTACAGGACCAGGTCCCGTTGGATGGTGGGGACGGATCAGTGATCGCCAGCGGCGACACGTTCATCGCGGACGAGGTACGGCGTGCGGCGCTGCGGAAACACGCGACGATCGTGGACATGGAGTGCTATGCGGTCGCAATGGCATGCCAGGCTTTCGGCACTCCGGTGCGGGCACTGAAGTGGGTTTCCGACTCGGCCGGTGAATCGGCGGCCAGCGACTGGAGTGCCGCTGTGTCGTACGGCGCTGCGGTACTCGGCGAAGCCGTTCGAGATTTGCTCGACGCGCAGTAGTCTCCGGATGCCCTGGCCGCGCGATGCCGCCTGATCACCCAAACGTTCGGGGCCTACCCATCCGCCTATCAGGTGCTGTGACCTGGCTCCCGCGTCATGCAAAGACCTCGACGGGGCACGTGGTGACGGCGCTGCGTTCGATGCGGGCGTCGCTGGTGATCAGCGGCAATCCCAAGGTCTCGGCGAGGGCGACGTACTGGGCGTCGTAGGCGCTGAGGTTGTGGTGTAGGTCGCGGACGCGTGCCCACAGGATCAGCGTTTCGTGCCGCACAAGCGGTAGGAGCTGGTAGTCGCCGATGGCCTTCTCCGCCTCCCGTGCGGTGATCTTCCGACCGCGGACCATCCCGAACAGGGCCGAGACCACCTCGTAGTCGAGCAATCCGGGCGCGACGAGCGACGCGAGGCTGGCGAGCCGGTGGCGCACCGCGTGCCCGGTCGGACCGTGATCGGTCAACGTACGTATCAGCGCCGAGCAGTCGATCACGGCCGCCGGACTGCTCACCCGCGTTCCCGGCCCTCGTCGATCGCGGCCAGGATGTCCGAGGTAGCGAGCTCGGCGTGCGTTTCACGGTCGAGGCGGGCCATCATCTCCGCGAGGGTCGGCGTACGGGCATCTCGGGTGACCAGGTCGAGCAGGTAGGCCTGCAGACTGCGGCCCGACTGCGCGGCCTTGAGCTTCAGCGCCTCCAGAGCCGGGTCCGGGACGTCGCGGATCGTGATCGCAGTCATGCTTGTATTTTACCTGCAATGCCAGCAGTCTGCCAGCTCGGTCGAGGTTCTTCCGGCCCTTCAGTACCGGCAGGCGCTTCGATCAAGATCTCGCGCACCGTCATCTCGCGATCTTCTGGTTCACGGCCGCGCGAGCTCCGGCTACTCGGCACGGCTCATCATCATCTCATCCGATCATCGCTTCTGAGCAGTAGCTACTTTCCCCGCCGGCCGAGGACCTGGAAAAGGACCATGGGTTCATCGCAGGGTCTTTGTTACGCGTCGAGTCTCACGGTCAGCGCGAGCGGCACGCGTCAGACCGGTGCTCGACGGCGGTTACGGTCACGATGCGGTTTTCCGCCGGGCACCGGTGGGAAACCGACGGCGGTGTCCTTGTTCTCCGAGATGACGACCACCTGCGGCTCGTACCCCAGCTGGACGCGGTCGCCGATGCTGATGCAGTCATGGTGCCGGCCACCGGCCGCGCGGTGGTGTAGGTCGAGGTAGGTGAGGTGGACGCGTGCCGGGTGCGCCGGCGAGACTGGCAGCGTGTTTAGACCGGCGAGCTCGGCGACGAGGTGCCGGCGCGGTTCCTGCCCCGCGCGAGGCGTGTGGTCCAGTCGTGGCCGCACAGCGCAGCAGCCGCCTCGACGTCCTGCACCCGCAGGTGTGTGGGGATGGCCTGAATAGTGCTGTGAACCCGGCGTGTTGCGTCGACAAGGTCGACGCCGCGTCCGGCGTGGCGGGTGTGCCATTGCCGCCAGTCGAGTGCCTGGCCCTGGTAGGCGGCGAAGTGCTGTTCGAGGTCTGCCTTGTTCGGTGCTCC
>NZ_CAUVXI010000087.1:3572-10651 GCF_963555845.1 Protofrankia sp. Cas8
ACGCCGGCGGGTTGATAACCCCTGGTGTCTGCTACGACCTGCTCCGGCGTCTTCACGTGCGTGGCCCGTCCGGGTTGGTAACGGAGACCGGGGTCTCGTCGTCGATGCCGCGTAGTCGGGTCACGTGCGAGTAGCCCTTTGGGGATTTGGTGACGGTGAGGATGAGCGGCATGGCTGGCTCGAGCGCGGTCACCTTGTCGAGTGGAGCGCTGACGATCAGTTGGAATCCGAGTTTCTTCCACGCCTGGACCGACCGGCCGGCGAACTCGGAGTCGGACTTGATGAAGCCTTCGTCGAGGAACACGGGGGCGAATCGTGGCCGGCGGTCCTCGTCGCCGAGCTGGTAGCGCAACGCGGCGCCGACAACGAACGCCATCAGCTCCTGTGTCTCGCCGCCGCTTTTGCCGCCGAGGGACGCGTACGTGGCGAGCTCGCGGCCATGGACGTCGACGCGGACGGCGGTGATCTCCACGTGCCGGCGCACGTCGAGGTACACGTCGCGGTTGACGCCGGCCGGTCTCGCACTGTCGTCAGGCTTGCGCAGGAGCGCGATGAACGACCGCAGCTGCAGGAACCGCTGCTCGGCCTGCTCGTCGCTGACGTCGTCGGTGACGCCGGATGCGAGGTGCGCGAGTTGTCTGCGGAACCGGGCGACATCGTCGGATTGAAGCACCCTCAGCGAGATGCGCAACCGGTCGTTCGCGGGGCCGAACGGCAGGGCGGCGAGGATGTCGTTGATCGGGTCGAGGCGGGCGCGGATCTCGTCGAACGCGGCGCCGAACGCGCCCGACAGAGGGACAAGGTCCTGCCCGCTCCACTCCGACAGGCGGCGGCGCCATTCGTGGCGGCGCTCGGCGAGGCCGACCGCGACGATCTTGTCGAGGATGTCGCGGTACTCGGGGTAGGAGTCGATGCCGACGCCGCGGTTCGGGTCGGGCCAGCGGGATTGGAATTGCTCGAAGGTGCCGATCAAGGTGTTGGTCGCTTCGGAGACCTTCTCCCGGGCGCGGGACGTTCGTTCGATCAGGCGGGAGCGGATCTTTGGCAGGCTGCGGTCGAAGTCGGCGAGGCTGTCGAGGCTGCCGACGTCGGTGAAGACCGTGTCGAGGTAGTCGCGCTGGCTGTCGGTGAGTGTGACGGTGCCGTCGGCATCGATGCGGTCGATCGCGAGCGTCGTCTCGTCCTGCTGCTCGCACAGCTTCGCGTACTCGGCCTCGACAACGACGAGGCGGTCGTTCGCGCGGACGAACTCAGCCTGCACCTCCGACATCAGCTGTTCCAGGCCGGAGTGCTGTTCGTCGAGGGCCGCGAGGACGTCATGTGCCGCCAGCAGTCGGGCGAGCTCGCCCTGCTTGCCAGCCAGGTACGCCTGGCTGCCGTCAGCGTCGATGTCTGCCCATTCGGTGGCCTGCACCCATTTGTGCGCGCCCTCGAGCTGGTGCAGCCGCAGCGCCTCCTGGCCGAACGCGGCTTCACGGCGCAGGAGGTCCCCGAGGGAGACGTCGAGGGCTGCGATCTCAGTGTTGATCTCGGCGAGCCGGTCGGCGGAGGAGAACCCGATGACGGATGCGTCGGTGAGGTCGCCGTGCGCGCCGCGGCGGCCGTTGCGAGTCTGCCCGTTGCGGGTGACGCGCGCTCCGTCGCCGTCGAGGTCCGCAGGCGTCTCGACGCACAGGTGGTCGGTGCTGCGGCGCGTGACACGCTCGCGGATCCACCAGCTGAACGGGGACTCCTTGTACAGCAGCTTGCCGGACACGTAACGCGGGTTACCGGGCTCCTCTGCGTGGGCGCGGAGTGCGACACCTTCGAACTGGACGCGGATCGGCAGGCGGATGGGGTCGATGGCGCGTGAGAGCTGCCGCAGGCGACGGTCGTCGACGAGCAGGATGCGCGCGATCGAGTAGAGGGTGACTTCGGCGGCCTTGCGCCACTCCTGCTCGCCGGGTGCGACGTCGATGAGCTCGGCGACGAACGGCAGCTGGGCCGGGTCGATGTCGGCGGCGGCCGCGATCGCAAGGCGTGCCTCGTGCAACCGACGCGGGACACGGCCGGTGCGCCCCGTGAGCGAGTTACGGTCGGCGTCGAGGTCGGCGCGGCGGGCCTGCGCGGGCCAGCCTTTCTTGCGCAGGCCCGCCTGCTCGTCTGCCAGCTCCTCGAGCGTGGCGGGCAGCTCGCCGAGGAATGTCCGCGCGGCGGTCTGCGCGGCGGCGAAGTCGGCTGCTGTCGCCGGGTCGATGCCGAGGTCGATGGTGTTCGCGGCGAAGCGGTTGCGACGGTCCCGGGCGGTGTCGCGGGCGCCCTGGGCGGCTTCGATCTCGGCCTTGAGGCGCTCGATGGTGTCGCCGCCGGCAGCGCGTCGCGCCTCTTCGACACCGGCGATTTCGCCCTTGAGTCGGGTCTGCTCCTTGCGGGCGGCGCGGGTGCGCTCTGTGAGCAGCGGGCGGGACTCAAGCGCGGTGCGTGTGGCGACGTCGAGCAGTCGGTCACGGGTGCGCAGCTGCCACAGCAGGAATGGTGTGTCGCCGGTGCGAGTGGCGCCGAATGTGTCGATGAGTCTCTCGTCGGCGTGGGCCTGTCCGCGCTCGTCCCACAGCTGTGGCAGCCGCGCAAGGGTGTGCTGCTTCGCCGCGGCGGTCTGCATCTCCTGATAGGACGCGTCGAGGTCGTCGAAATGCTTGGCGGCGTTGTCGGCGGCGCCGTAGGTGGCGGGCTGCTCGAGGACCATCGCCTTGTACAGCCCGTCGACGGTGCGGACCTGCTGCCCAGCCTGGATGCGGGCGAGCAGCCGCAATGCCTTGGCGCCGTCTCCTCCGGCGCCGATGCCGAGCCGGTCGAACAGCCGCTGCGCGAACTCGGTGTAGGAGGTCGCGACGAACATCGACGGCCAGCGGGTCTTCAGAGTGCCCTTGTCGAACTTGGCCGCAGCGAGCGGCTCGAGCTCGCGCAGGTCGAGACGCCCTTCGAGGGTCGCCATTTTCATCATGACGTCCTTGGACGCGACAGCGCCACGCGACACGTGGTAGGCGCGTAGCACCGTGAGTCGGCGGCCGCCACCATCGGCGAACGTCAACGCGATCGCGCCCCAGGTGGGACCGTCGACGCCACGCAACACCTTGTCGGTGAGTGCTCCGGTGCCGGCTTCACGGCTGTCGTCGGTCTTGCCGCGCAGGTAGGTGAGCAGGTTGCGCTGCTCCGGGTTGCGGGCTCGGCCGGCAGCCGCATCGTTGGAGGCGCCGTTAAACGGGGTGTCCGACGGCATCATCAGCGCGAGATAGGCGTCGAGGACGGTCGATTTCCCGGTGCCGGACGCGCCAGAGACCAGGGTCGCTTCCGCGTCGAACTCGATGAGAGTGCAGCCGTGGAACCCGCCCCAGTTGACCAGCTGCATCGACTCGGCAATCCATTGGGTCTCGCCGGTCTCGGTCGGATCAGGCAGCAGCGCCGGTTGGCTCATGCGCACCGTCCTGTCGTGTCGGTGTCGTCGTCAGCTGCGTCGATCCAGCCGAGGTCCTCCCCAGGGCCGGTGCTGTTGGCCGTGGGCTCGGCGCCGAAGTCGAGTTGGGCCGCGAGGGTGCGGTTGCCCGCGTCGGCTGCGGGGATCTGGCCGTTGAGGGTGAGAAGGGTGTCCAGGAGCTCCTGCAGGCGCTGCAAAGGCAAGAGGACTTCGATGACGGGGGCGACACGCAGCCGCTGTTCATCCGCGGTCTTGAGTAAGATGTCGGAGCGCTGCAGCGACACGATCGCGTTCTCGACCTTGCGGGCATCGCCGGAGCGGTCGTTGGCACCCGGCGGGCGGAAGTGCGCAACGGCGTCGAGAAGCTCTTCGCGGTCGACGAGGACCGCGTCCGTACCGTCGGCGCGTTCGGACCGGAACCGTTGCCGGAGGAAGATCAGCAGAATGGTTTCTTCGCGGGTATGCGCGATGTCGTGCAGCAGTGTGGGAAAGCGCCCGTCGCCTTCGGGGACAGCTTGACGCTTGAACGCGATCTGTGCGTGCAGATCGACGTGCAGGTCGAGGAACAGGTCGTTGAGCCGGGACCGCAATGGAACCTGAGCGTCTATGAGGGTGCGCCATTCGGCGGGGTTCTGCTCGGCACTGATGTAGCGCTGTTTGAGGAGGTACACGAGGGTACGGCGCTGCTCATAGGTGAGGGTGCCTTCGTCGCCTTCGAACAGCGACACGCTGCGGCCGTCGACGTCGACATCCTCAACGACGCCGGGTCCGCTGATGAACGCGTCGCTGCCAGCGTCGTCGAACTCGTCGTCGAACTCGTCGTCGAACTCGTCGTCGGGGTCGAGATCGTCGGCCAGGCCCGTCATGACAGGTTCGGGGACGGCCATCGGTTTCTGCTCGCTGTAATCGTCAGTAAGCCGCTGGGCCGGTTGGCTGATGCTGCGGTCACCGTAGGTGGCGCCGGCTGTGGCGGTCATGGGCTGACTCCTTCGGCGAGGACGTCGGCGTCGGCCGTGCGCAGCGGCAGGACCGGCATGGCGAAGACGCGGCGGGCACCGTCAGGGCGGACCGCTTCCACGCGTTCCTCCCGCGCGAATGCGGCCACGTGCGCTCCGGCGTCGGTGATGTCGCTGTCGGGGCTGTCGGGGCTGTCGGCCCGGGCACCGAGGAACAGGTGGATGAGTCCGAGGAGTTCGACGGGCCGACGCAGGTCGTCCGGCAACGCCGCGAACACTTCCGCGATGCTGTCGAGCTCGCCGACGGCCGTGGCGGCGATGAGCTCTTGGCCGAGTCGGGTGAGGGTGGGGCCGCCCTGGTTGCGGATGGCGTCGAGGTCTAGTACGGGCGGGACGGTGTCGGAGACTTCCTCCAGCGGCGGTGGCAGGGCGTCTTCGGCGGGGTCCCAGAAACGTTCTCGCAGGTGCTTGACGTCAATTTTCGCGGGTACGACTTCGATGCCGACCCTGGAGCGTGGACCGGCGGCGCGCATCCAACTCGCGAGCTGCAGGTTGATCTGCCGCAGGGTGACGTCGAGTTCCCGGTCATGGACGACGTTGTAGTGGACGATGTGGTCGCGCAGCGTCGCGGACAAGCGTTGCCGCTGGGTGAGGACGTCACGGATGCCCTCCTGAATAATCTTCACTGTGCGGCGGAACTCGCGCTGCTCGGCGGGCGTGAGTGCCTGCGCGAACGGGTGCGTAAGGATGATGTCGAGGTCGCGGCGCAGGTCGACCAGCAGCGGCTCGTCCCGCAGCAGTGTGAACGCACCCTCGAACGCACGCCCTTCAGCGGTGAGCTTCATCAGTGAGTCGGACTTCGCGAGGTAGTCGTCGATGACCTCGACGATGGGACGGGTTTCACCCCGGAAATCGCTGATGATCTGCCGGTGCATCGCGGCGACGGCTTCCTCGACGCGCTTGAAGTCGCTGGGCAACTGCCCGATGAGCGACAACAGATTCGTGTAGCCGTCGAGCATCTGGTCGTTGGTAGCAGGTTGGATGTCGCCGCCGGCTTCGAGACGGTCGCGTTCGGCGGTCAGCTCGGCGATCTGTGCGTTGAGCCATTCGATGCGCGTCTGCCGGTCGGGGTTCGCTTCGGTGGCGAAGCGGCGGACGACGTCGAGGATGGTGTGGATGCGAGACTCGCTGATGAGGGTGCGGTCGCGGGCAAGGGACTGGACGAGGTCGAGCGCTTCGAGGGTGTACGAGGTAAGTGTGTAGTGCTCGGCGCCGTCGTCGTCGCGGGTGCGGACGAGCCAGTTGTGACTGAGCCATTGCATGCACAGGGCCCGGCCCACACCGTCGGGGACAGGCTCGCCAGCGAGACGGAGCTCGTCGAAATAGTTGTCGACCTGCTGGTGCAGGCGCTCGGCAGCGACAGCGCGCTGGTCACGGGTGAACGTCGTGCGGAAGACAGCGAGGACCAACGGCGCCCACTTGCGATCGAGCAGCCGCAGGGTCGGCTTGTCGAAGGCGTCACGGACTCGCGCGAGCTCGGCGAGGATGTCGCTCACGTCGGCCGCCTTCCTGTTCCGGTATCGGTATCGGTACACGGTAGATGCTGTATCCGACAGTTCCACGGACATCGACTGGCCGCCGTGCGCACTGCGCACTCCTCCCGATACACCTGCCGGAAGGGCGCGCATCCGTGATCGATCTATGGTGGGCCCTCGTGGAGCCCGTTCGGGATCTTGTCTGGTACAGGCGGCGTGTGGCCTTCGTGACGGCTTGCGGCGTGGGTGGGCGCCTGCTGCCAGGTCGGGACCGTCGGGACTTCGGAGCTGTCGGATTCGGATGAGGAGCGGGACGTGGTCGAGCCGCTTCTGCCCGCGCCGAAGAAGGACCGCGGTGTCACGAAGAAGCGCCACGACGCGGTACGCGACCAAGTCCGCCGGAGCTGGGTAGCAGCGACTGGATGAACGCCGCATGGGTCTCGTGGAGCAGCCGTCTGGATTCCGCCACGATCGTGTCGACCGCCAGCGACGACTTCCCCGATCCAGACACCCCGGCGAATATCGTGATCTTGCGTTTGGGGGTGTCGACATCGACATCGACGCCGTCGAGGTTGTTCTACCGGGCGCCGCGGACGCGGATGATGTCGTGGATAATGATCCCGCTCTCCCTGATCGTCGGATGGTGTGCGGTGCGTGGTCCGATCAGCTTCGGTCGCCGGCCCAGGAGTGCCCGCCCTCGACCCACTCGACGAGTTGGATGACGACGCCGTTCGGGTCGGTGACCTGGAACAGCCGCTCGCCCCACTCCTCCTCCTGCATCGGCATCGTGATCGGCACCCCTTCCCGACGCAGTCGCGCCTCCTGCGCGGCAAGGTCGGCCACGACCAGGGCGACGATCACGCCGGCCGCGGATTGGTCGCGCAGACCCTCGGGTAGCACCTCGATCCCTCGCCGCAGCAGCACGATGTCGACGGCGGCATCGTCACGGCCCAGGGAGACGAAACCTTCGGCGACGACCCTCTCCCGGTATCCGAAGTGATCGACGAGGAAGTCGCGGGAGGCTGCGACGTCGTCGACCGTCAATGAAAGGGTGGTGGATGTGACCTGCATCAGGACTCCTCGACTTGCCGGCAAAGAACTCTGTACATGGTACTCTGTACGTCGTACAACGTA
>NZ_CAUVXI010000087.1:11220-20821 GCF_963555845.1 Protofrankia sp. Cas8
AGGGGCGAGCGATGCCCGCTTACCGAAGCGGTTCAGGTGATCCAGCTCGCACGTTGGCGCTGCTGTGGCGCGAGCCCGGGTTCGGGCAGTCGGCGCGCGGACCCAAGCAGGGACTGTCCGTCGACAGGGTCGTCGACGCCGCGATCACGCTGGCCGACACGGCTGGCCTGGACGGGCTGTCCATGCGCAGCGTCGCCCGTGCCGTCGACGTCTCAACGATGGCGCTGTACACTTACGTCCCCGGCAAGGCTGAACTTGTCGACCTCATGCTCGACGCCGTATACCTCCGCATGGAACGCCTCCCGGTCGACAGGCAGTCCTGGCGGTCCCGGCTCACCGCCATCGCCGAACAGAACCGGGCCCTGTTCGACATGCACCCGTGGATCGCCGACGTATCCACCGCCCGGCCACCCCTCGGGCCCGGGCTCATGGCGAAATATGAGTACGAACTGTCCGCGTTCAACGGCTTGGGCCTTGACGACGTCGCCATCGACGACGCCCTCACCTACCTGCTCACCTTCGTCCAGGCCGCAGCCCGGGCGGCCATCAGCACCCGGGCGTCACAGCTCGACAGCACGATGAGCGACGAACAATGGTGGGCCGCCAACGCACCCCTGCTGGCCCGCGTGTTCGACTCGACCGCCTACCCCACTGCGGCCCGAGTCGGCACTGCCGCCGGCGCCGCCCATGGCAGCGCCTATCACCCCGACCACGCATACCAGTTCGGCCTGGCCCGGGTACTCGACGGGCTAGCCGTCCTCATAGGTGGACAGCAGGCCAGCGCCGGCCGCTAACCACACTCGTGCCGCACCCTGGCCAACCAGCCGCGTCACAGAGTCGAAAGATCGAATTCCGCGTCACCCTGTTCACCACCCGCGTCGCCGCGCCGACCATGGATGAAACCGACCAGGCAATCCTCAACGCCCTCACCGAACGCGGACTCGTCCGGGGGATCGGCACCAGTCCCAGCGACCCGAGACGCCGCTATTACCCCGCGATCTGAGGTGAGGATTACCGGTGGGGCTGGATCCGGCCGCGGGCATGCGTGATCACGCCGGGTGGTCGGGGCCGGCGCGGTCGGCGTTATCCAGTTGCGGGAGTGTCCCTTTCTCGTGTGTAGGTAGGGGCAATGCCGCGGGTTCGACGGTGACTGTCAGGCTCCGACCCGCGGCATCCCAGACCGTGACCGGGGCTCCGCAGCCCATCTCGAACGTACGTTCCGTAGCCCGGGTGGGACGGGACCCGTACCACGATGAACTTTGTGACCGTGGTGATGGGCTGCGGCCGGCGGGGTTCAGGCGGGGATGGGGCGTCCATCGGCATCGACGATCGCGAGTCGGACACCGAGGGGGGCCGCCAGCCTGGTGAGGGTGTCCAAAGTCGGGCTGATCTGCCCGCGTTCGATGCGACTGATTTCGGACTGGTGGACTCCGCACGCCTGGGCAAGCTGCCGCTGGGTCATGTGGGCCGCTTCCCGGGCTGCCGTCAGCTGCCGAGGAACCTCGAAGAGGCGTCGGCGTTCAGCGTCGAAGTGTTCGGTGTAGACATCGAGTCATCCGCCCCTGCCGCGGACCTGCGAGATCCACCAGCGATGGAGACTCCGGGACGCCCTCCTTCGATGTGTGGGTGCTTGCCGGCCGCGAGGGTCAGCCGGGCCAAGTGCGGCCTCGGCGCGCTCTCGGGTCAGAGCTTGCCGCGGGTTACTACGACCCGATGCCTCAACCTCTCGGCCACCTGGGCGACGAAGGCGTCAGACAACCGAGGCCAGTTCCAGAAGGTGAACCCGAGGAATCCGAACGCGAAGGGCCAGTCCCCGATCCAGCGCCAGTCGTTGAGGAGGCCTACTTGTCCGCAACTCGCACAAGCCACGTCGCCTGGCCCGCCGTTGTGCCAGCTGCCGATTGCGTCGCTGAACACCTCCCATTGCTTGGTCGTTGCCCCTGTCCCTGCGTCTTCGAGCAGCATCGTCTGATCACAGCGTGGGCAAACCACCGGGCCAAGCTCGCCTTGGACGGGGTGGAATGCGGTACGTCCTGTTGTGACCGTCACTCCGTTGGTTCTCAGTCGGCTGAGGTAATCATCGGGTTCGGCTAGGGCCAGGGCGTGGCGCGGTCCCGGCCCGTAGCCGAGATCTGCGCCGAGCACGCAATCGGTGGCTTCTGCGGCGATGATGTCTGTGTTAATCAACCAGCGCACAACTGTCGCGGCGAGTGCGGTGGTTTCAGTCTCCGTTGCCTCAACGTCTGCGATGATCTCGAAACTGTCGCCCATGGTCGGCACGGTAGCGAAATGGTGGATGGCTCAAGCCAGAAATCGGGGTCTGCGGCGCAGCCTTCGACCGGTCCTACCGGGACCCGTTTATGGCGGCCGTGATGATCGCTGTCACGGTCGCCGGATCTGACACGACGATGATGCCTTCGGGGCCGCGGACGTAGCAGAGCCGGTAGCTGTCCTCGTACTGCTCCAGCTCGCCGACGAGTTCGGCGCCGTGGGCGTGCAGGCGGGCGAGGATGTCCTCGATGTCTTCGACGGCGAACGTGATGTGGCGGATGCCAGGCGTGTTCGCCGGTGCGTTCGACTCAGCGCTGGCGGCTGCCGGCTCTTGCTGGCCAGGGGCTCCCCATGCTGGCCCGACGTGTGCAAGGTAGCGGCCGTGCCCGGTCAGGCGGTCGTGGTGCGAGCGCGCGCGAGGGCCCGGTAGACCGTGGAGCGGGTGACGGAGAACAACTCCTCATGCGTGATTCCATGTCGAGAACCTCTGACCGGCTCCGCTCACCAGGCGAGGGCCGCGAAAGGCGCGGCCGCGACATCAGGAGATCACCATGCCGAAGTACCTGCTGCTCAAGCACTACCGCGGCGGCCCGGAGCCGCACCGTCCCGTGCCCCCGATGGACCAGTGGGCCCCCCAGGACGTGGAGGCGCACATGGCCTTCCTCCGCCACGTCGCGGAGCTCCTGGAGGAGCGCGGCGAGTACGTCGACGCCCAGGCGCTCGTGCCCGCGCGCACCTGGGTGCGCTACGGCGGCCCGGACGCCGCGCCGGTCACCACCGACGGCCCGCATCCCGAGACCAGCGACCTGGTCGCCGGTTGGTACATGATCGACGTGGAGTCCCACGAGCGCGCGCTGGAGATCGCGGCCTACGTCTCCTCCGAGCCCGGCCCCGGCGCCAAGCCGCTCTACGAGTGGATCGACGTCCGGGAGGTCATGACCGCTCCGGCGTCCGGCGTCTGACCGGCGTGTCCGGCCAGCCGACCGACCGGGTGGACGAGGGTGAGCTGCGCGCCCTCGTCCCCCGGGTGCTCGCTGGGTTGGTCCGCCGCGGCGAGGACTTCGATGCCGCCGAGGACGCGCTGCAGGAGGCGCTCATGGAGGCGCTGCGCGTCTGGCCCGAGCACCCGCCCCAGGACCCGCGTGCGTGGCTGTCCACGGTCGCGACCCGGCGATTGATCGACGCGCGCCGCAGCGATGCCGCCCGCCGCGCCCGCGAGGACACGCTGCACGAACAGCCGGAGCCTGAGTCGCCCACCACCGAGACCGGAGACGACGCCCTCTTCCTGCTCTTCTGCTGCTGCCATCCCGATCTCGCGCCCGCCTCCCAGGTGGCGCTCACCCTGCGGGCGGTCGGCGGCCTGACCACCCGGGAGATCGCCGACGCCTTCTACGTCCCGGAGGCGACCATGGCGCAGCGGATCAGCCGGGCCAAGCGCAGCCTGCGCGGGCGCCGCCTGGACGAGCCCGGCGACCTCGCGGTCGTGCTGCGCGTCCTGTACCTCGTCTACACGACCGGGCACGCGGGGCGGGTCGACCTGGCCGCCGAGGCGATCCGGCTCGCCCGCCAACTCACCCTCGCCACCGAGGAACCGGAGGCGCGGGGGCTGCTCGCGCTGATGCTCCTCAACCACGCCCGGCTCCCGGCGCGACTCGACGGGCAGGGCCGGATCGTCACCCTCGACCGGCAGGACAGGGGCCGCTGGGACACCCGCGAGATCGCTGAGGGCGTGCGCGTCCTGCAGTCAGCGCTGGCGCTGGAGCGCCCCGGCCGGTACCAGGTCGAGGCCGCCATCGCCGCCCTGCACGACGACGCGGCAAGCGCCGCGGAGACCGACTGGCCGCAGATCCTCGCCTGGTACGACGACCTGGTCGGCCTTACCGACGACCCGGTGCACCAGGACCCCGCCGCTGTGCTGGGCCGCGCTGTCGCGGTCGGCCACGTGCTCGGTGCCGTCGCGGGGCTGCGCGAGACCGACCGGCTGCGCGAGGTGCTCGGCGACCGCCACCGGTGGCATGCGGTCCGCGGCCACCTGCACGAGCTCGACGGCGACCTGCTGGCCGCCGGCGCGGCGTACACGCAGGCCGCCCGCCGGGCCACGGACGTCGCCGAGCGCGACCACCTGATCCGTCAGGCCGCCCGCGCGCGGGCCGCCGAGCTATAGATGAACGTGCCGGTCGCCAGGTGCGCGAGGACGTCGCGGCGCAGCGAGGGCACGTGGTCGAGGTTGAAGTCCTCGAGGGTCGTGATCTGCGGGAAGTGGGCGGTGCGGAACTGTGCGGCGACGAGGGTGTCGATGTGGTGGCGGCCGGGGCTATCCGTCCGCCTCGGGGCCACAAGGTCATACGCGGCGTGGATCTAGTGGGTCGGCCGCCGACTACAGCCATATCCTGTGGTCTGTGAGCATCGTGCGGGACGAGCTGCACAGGCTAATCGACCGGCTTCCCGAGTCGCAGGTGGCGCCGATCCTGGCTGTGGTGCGCGAGAATACCCCGACTGAGGACGGTGGGGACGAGTGACCGCTGCCGGACTTCGTGGGCGCCCTGTCCAGCGGCAAGGGCGATCTTGCAGCCCGGTCCAGTGAGATTCTGCGTGAGGAGATGGGGCGCGAACCCGAGTGATCGTCTGGGACACCGGCCCGCTCGTCGCTGCCCCTGACACGGCTGTCGGCCAGGCACGATGCCCAGTGAAGCCCGAGCGGGCAGCATCGTCGAATGGCTCGAACGTGCGTTCCATAACTGCCCCAGTCTACTCGATGCCTCAATAGTGGTACCTGCATTGAGCCATGCGGATCTCGTCGCCGCTAACCTTGTAGATGAGTCGGTGCTCGTCGTTGATGCGCCGCGACCAGTAGCCCTGAAACCCGTGCTTCAGGGGCTCAGGCTTGCCGATGCCGTCGTTCCCGTTGCGGGCGATGTCCTGGATCAGGGTATTGATGCGCTTGAGTATCTTGCGGTCCTGGGTTTGCCACCATACGTAGTCTTGCCAGGCGTTCTCGTCCCAGACGAGCTTCACTCCGCAAGGTTCCGGACGACGCCGCCGCCGCTCTCGAGCCGGTCGATGGCGATCAGCAGTCGGCGCGCGTTCTCCGGGCTGCGAAGCAGGTATGCCGTCTCCTTGAGTGACTGGTAGTCATCCAAGGAGACGATCACCACCGGCTCGTGGCCGGCGCGGGTGATGACGACCTCTTCCCTGTCCTCCGCCACAGCCGTGAGAACTTCTGCGTACCGTGCACGTGACTCCGAGTAAGTCATTGTCCTCATGGCATCCTCCTCGTTTGTACGGAAAGTTGTACGTACAGAAAATTGTACGTCCAGAGGTGGGGATCGGCAAGGGTCCTTGGCGTACCGGCCCCCCGTCGAAGACTGACCCGGCTCGACCAGTCGCCGGCCGACACCAAGCGGCCTGGCACCGAAGCGGCCTGGCACCGAAGCGGCAAGGCCATCATCCGAATCGAACATGTGTTCGGCACCTACCTGGCCCAACACTGCGACATTCACCGGTGAGACAAACTCCTGGACCGACGCCGAATTGGGCTACAAACTTTGTCCGCGGACATTAGAGCAACCCGCCGCTGGCTATTTGTCCAAGCGCGTTGGAGGGCCGCCGGACCCACCGCGCCAGCGTCTCCGTTTCTTCCTCCGACACGATTAGCTCTGCTGTGGGTCGTCCTCGTCGCGCCATGACTTGATCCTCGAGGACCGACCACCAAATACAAGATCGTAGAGGGTGTTTTGGAAACGAATTTCAGACGCAGGACACTAGTGATGGTTTTCGCGATCGATCTGATCCCAGAGCTCGTCCGCACTGGACGCGCACACGAGGACGTGGAGCGCAGTCGCCCCGAAACCGTCGCGCTGTCGATCGCTTACAACCGGCGTACCAGAAATTTCTTGAAAGAAATCCGGGAGGCGGTGTCGGATCGGGGCGGAGGTGTTCGTTGTAGGGGTGAGTGGCCGCCCACGAGGGGTGCCCCCAAAGCACAGGAGTGATCCGAGATGCAGTACATGATTTCCGTGATCTTTGACACGGCTGGCTTGGCTACCCCGGCGGAGCAGGTCGCGATCGACGTGTTCAACGACCGGCTTGTGGCCGAGGGCCACTGGGTCTTCGCCGGCGGCCTCGGGGCGCCCAGCGCGGCCACCGTGATCGATAACCGGGGTGGGGAGGCGATGTTCACCGACGGGCCGTTCCTGGAGTCGAAGGAGTTCATCGCCGGCTTCTGGATCATCGAGGCCGCGGACCTCGATGTGGCGCTCAAGCTGGCCGCCGAGGGGTCGAAGGCCTGCAATCGGAAGGTCGAGGTGCGGCCGTTCCTGTGAACAGGGTCGACGTCCGGGAGGCGATCACTCGGGCCCACCACGAGGAGTGGGCGCGAGTGGTCGCCGCCCTGACCAGGCGTTTCGATGACCTCGACATCGCCGAGGAGGCGGCGGCCGAGGCGTTCGCGACCGCCGTCGAGCACTGGCCGGCCGACGGCGTGCCGCCCAACCCCGGCGCCTGGCTGACCACCACCGCCATCCGCAAGGCCATCGACCGGATCCGGCGCGAGAACAAGCGCGAGGACAAGCAGACGGAGGCTCAGCTGTTGTACGACGACGACCCGCCCGAGCCTGTCGGCCCCATCGACGACGAACGGCTCCGGCTGATCTTCGCCTGCTGTCACCCGGCGCTGGCGATGCAGACCCGCGTGGCGCTGACGCTGCGCATGGTCGGTGGTCTGACCGTGCCCGAGATCGCCCGTGGCTTCCTGGTACAGGAGGCCGCCATGGGGCAGCGGATCACCCGGGCGAAGGCCAAGATCAAGGCGGCTCGCATCCCTTATCGGGTGCCGTCCGAGCAGGATCTCCCGGCACGCATCTGCGGCGTGCTCGCCGTCCTGTTCCTCGTCTTCAACGAGGGCTACCTGGCGACCGGCCCCGATACCGATCCCGTACGTCACGACCTGACCGCCGAGGCGATCCGGCTCACTCGCCTGATCCGTGCCCTCATGCCGCAGGACGGTGAGGTGGCCGGGTTGCTGGCGCTGATGCTCCTGACCGAAGCCCGCCGTACGGCCCGGGTTTCGGGCAGCGGCGAACTGGTCGCCCTCGACGAACAGGACCGCGGGGCCTGGGATGCGGCGCTGATCGCCGAGGGCCATCGGCTGGTGCGCGAGCGTCTGGCCGCCGGGGTGGCCCCGGGGCGCTACCAGATCCTCGCAGCGATCAACGCCGTGCACACCTCCGCCCGCGATGTACGCGACACCGACTGGTCGCAGGTCGTCGCCCTCTACGACCAGCTCGTCCGCCTTGACCCCTCGCCGATCGTCGCCCTCAACCGGGCCATCGCGGTCGCCGAGATAGACGGCCCGGAGGTGGCGCTGGCTGCTGTCGACCGTCTTGAGGACACGTTGGCCGGCTATCACGCCTACCATGCGACCCGCGCTGACCTGCTGCGCCGGCTGGGCCGCAGCCAGGAGTCGCGCGCGGCCTACGACAAAGCCATCGGGCTGGCAGGCAACACCGCTGAGACCGCCTACCTGACACGCCGCCGCGACCAACTGGGGTAGTGCATTTCCGGTATCGGTGAACAGTCGAGAACGGTCGCCGCCGATGGGACCGGTCACCGCCGGGATGGAGCACTGCATCGGCTAGAGTTCCTGTTGTAGCCAAGTGAGTGAGCGATACGCGCCAGACATGAACTGGTGCGAGCGCTACGGCGGCCCAGAGGGGGCCACCGCGCGCGTCGTGGATGTTCGGCAATACCTGTGGAGTAAGAGCGTCAGTTCGGTAGACCCCGGATGGGAAGGTGGTTCCCGGTTACGCATCTGCGACCCCAACGCCTCCGCCCTCTCTGGTGGAGATGCGCAGACAGATAGCCGGCGCAGTGGGCCGGTAGACGGTGTTGAATCTCGCTCGGGGGGCCTTGGTGCCGTACGGCACCAAGGCCCCCCGACGTGTCCCGAAAGGTGCAATGGCCCCAGAAATTGCACCGAGACCCGCCGACAGCCTCGACGACGACTACTACCCCGCCTACACAGTGGGCCGCGCAGCGGCGATGCTCCAGACCACACCTGCCTTCCTGCGGTCCCTCGGCGAAGCCCGTCTGATCACTCCGCTGCGCTCCGAGGGCGGACACCGCCGCTACTCCCGCTACCAGCTGCGCATCGCCGCCCGCGTCCGCGAACTCGTCGATCAGGGCACCGCCGTCGAGGCCGCCTGCCGCATCGTCATCCTCGAGGACCAACTCGTGGAAGCCCAGAAACTCAACGACGTACTGCGCAATCGCGCAACCGACGGGCCGCCCGTCGAACCGTCACAACGAAGCCGGCCCGTCTGAGCAGGGTGGCCTGCGTGTCGTGGTCAGCTGGCGACCCTGCGACCCTGCGGGTAAGGCCGGCGTTGGCAAACTTCCAGGTCACAGAGGACGAGAGGATTCCACGCCGTTGCGGACGAGTTCCACGTCCCACCACTGCGGATGACGTCCAGGTCGTCGATACTGTCTGCGCCGGCAGCCATCCCGGCGATGATCGAGATCAGCTTCGGTGTCGCGTTGGCCGCCCCGGACGTGACCCGCTCATCGACAAACCGCACATGCTCGTCCAGCAGCGGCGGCAATCCCCCAGCAACGGCACCAGCCCCGCGTGCGACACGAGATTGCCCTCGTCGAACACCGCGCTGTCACAGGAGCGTGAGAAGAGGTCCACGGCCGCAAGCCAGCTGCGCCCGCTCACCCGCGCGGCGCGGGCCGGCAGGAGCACGGAGACAATGATTGCCACGCGTCCTCAAACAATTTTGTTCGTCATACTAAACTAATTGGTTAGCCGAGCCGTATAGACTGGCGACGGTCGGTGTCAAGGAAGGGCGGCCACGGAATGGCAAAGCATGCCGGTGAGGCCGAGCACAGCGCGTTGTGCCTGCGGCTGATGCAGCTCATGCCGCGTATCGCCCGGGGCATGCGCCGCTCGCAGGACCGTGCGGCACCGGCGACGCAGAGTCCGCTCAGCCCGCGCCACGTCGCCGTGCTGGAGCAGCTCCGGGACGAGCCGTTGACCGTCGGCACGCTGGCGGCCCGGCTGGAGTTGACCCTGTCCACCGTCAGCGGCGTGCTGGCCGACCTGGACCGCGCCGGGTTCGTGATCCGCGAGGCGGACGCCGGCGACCGGCGGCGCACCATCGTCAAGATCTCGCCGCAGAAGGTAGGGCTCGTCGACGAATGGCTCGATGACGCCGCCGAGCCCCTGTTGCGCGTCCTTAACCAACTGGATGCCAGCGAACGGGCGGCGTTCCTCAAGGCCATGGACCTACTCGAGGCCGAATTGCGCGTCCAGGACAGCGCACGCTGAGTA
>NZ_CAUVXI010000088.1:0-18308 GCF_963555845.1 Protofrankia sp. Cas8
GAAGACCGCGACGGGCCATCTATTGCGCGCCAGCAGGGGTGCGGCCAGCACGGCCAGCACGGCCAGCACCTTCCCGCGCTGAAGGTGATCGTGGCCGTACGCCGTCGGTACCGCCGTAGCCGCGGCCAGCAGGGTGACCCCTATGTCGACTACCCAGCGGGCCGCGTAGCGGCCTGCTGGGTAGTCGGCTGCCCTGAGCATTCTCATGCTGGGCGCATCTTCCCTTCTTGGTCAGTGGTTCCACTGGGTCAGGCGTCGGTGCGTCGTAGCCGCCAGGCGGCCGCGGCGATGAGCACGACGGCGTAGCCGCACAGCAACGCGAACCCGGTCCACGGTGACAGTGCGTTGTGCAGGCCGTGGGTGCCGCCGTAAAGGACCCCACCGGCGTTGGAGGGCAAGTAGGGGTTGAGGTAGTCGGCGATCGAGGCGGGCAGCAGCCCAGCCAGGATCGGCAACACGAAGAACACGCCCGCGAAGGTGGAGATACCGGCCGCGGTGTTGCGGAACAGCGCGCCCAGCGCGAGAGCGATCAGACCGGCCACGGTCATGTACAGGGCGCCGCCGACGACTGACCGCAGGGCGCCGGGAGCGCTGAGGGACACGTCGAGGTGGTGGCTGTGCAGCAGCGCCTGGCCGAGGAAGAAGGACAGGAAGCTGGCCACCAGCGAGACCGAGAGGATCACACCCGCGAAGACCGTCAGCTTGCCCCACAGGACCGGAAGACGACGCGGAACGACGGTGAGCGAAGAACGGATCATGCCCGTGCCGTACTCACCGCTTGTCATCAGCACGCCCAACACCCCGAACGCGATCACCGCGAAGGTCACCCCGGTCAGGCTGGTGCCGACAGGGTCGAAGTTGGCCTGCTCGGCGGCGTTGAAGGTGTGGTATTGGCTGGCGGTCACCGCGGCGAACAACGCACCGATCCCGATCATCAAGGCGACGGCGGTCAGCGGGGTGTAGACGGTGGACCGCAGGGAGCGGAACTTCACGAACTCCGACCGCAGCACCCGGGCCTGGGTCACCTTCAACGTCGACGCCGGGGTGGTAGATGTCGGGACGGCGGGGGTGAGAACGGCGTTCATCAGGCTGCCACCTCTTCGGTCACGTTGTGGGAACGGAAGTCGACGGAGTCGCCGGTGAGCTGCATGAAGGCCTCTTCCAGCGAAGCCTGTCGGTTGGTCAGTTCCAAGATGGGCAGGTGGGCCTGCCAGGCGGCGGTACCGATCTGCTCCGCGGTCAGGCCCTGCACGTCCAGGACGTCGGCGTGCTCGCTGGTCACGGTGATGTCCGGGCCAAGTAGCAGCTCACGCAGCTGAGCCGCCTGCGGGGTGCGCACCGTGACGCGGTTGCCCCCGGCGCGGGCCACGAACTCCTCGACCGTGGTATCGGCGATCAGCCGCCCGCGGCCGACCACGACCAGCCGAGTCGCGGTCAGCGCCATCTCACTCATCAGGTGCGAGGACACGAAGACGGTGCGTCCTTCGGCGGCCAGGCCCTTGAGCAGATTCCGGACCCACAGCACCCCCTCCGGGTCCAGCCCGTTGACCGGCTCGTCGAGGACCACGACGCCGGGATCGCCCAGCAGCGCCGAGGCGATGCCCAGCCGCTGGCCCATCCCCAGCGAGAACCCACCGACCCTCTTGCTGGCCACCTCCCGTAGGCCGACCATGTCGATCACCTCGTCGACCCGCCGCCGGCTGACCCCGTTGGTCATCGCCAGTGCCAGCAGGTGGTTGCGGGCCGAGCGGCCGGTGTGCACGGCCTTGGCTTCCAGCAGGATCCCCAGCTCGGCCATCGGCGCCGACGCCGTCCGGTAATCGCGGCTGTTCACCCGTACCCGGCCGGTCGTGGGCTCGTCCAGGCCGGCGATCATCCGCATCGTGGTCGACTTCCCGGCCCCGTTCGGGCCCAGAAAACCGGTCACGATCCCCGGCTGTACAACGAAATTCAGGCCGTCGACGGCCAGTTTCTCCCCGTATCGCTTGCTGACGTTTTCTATCTCGATCATCGTGCTGGCCTCCCTCGGTTCCGCCGGTCACTCCGACGTGACCAACAGTAGGAGCCGCTGAGCCGAGGCGACGTCTCCCGATCGGCCAAAACCCCAGCTCGCCGGGTATGCCGCACGGCCTACCCCGACCCGTCTGATGGCGTACAGCACCATCACACCGAGACCGTGCCGCCAGCGTATTGTTGGCGCCACGATAGGTGATCATCCCGCCGGCAGGAGATTTCCCCACGGCGGGACCGGTCGCATCCGGCGGACACGTGGTCCCACGGCGGGCGACACCGACCAGCGCGGATTCCTGCTCGCGGTCCGTACGCCTCTGCGGTGGCCACGCATTTATCCCTTGGACATCGCGAAAATCAAGGTCGCGCTACCTGTTCGACGGCCGCGGCATGAAGGTGGTCTTCTTCCGACGGTTCGTCGCCGCGCTCCGCACTGGAGGGTTCCCACTTTCGTGGACTGTCCTTATCGTGCTGCGCGATCACTTTTTTTGTCAAATTCCTCCTCGAACTCGACGGGGGTGAGATAGCCGATCGTGGAATGGATCAGCAACCGATTGCAGTACACTTCGATATACTCGAAGACCCCGATTCTGAGGCGTTCGACGGTGACGACGGGTGGCGGTCTCTCGGGCCACTTATCCGCAGAGCGGAGTGTGTGGACCGGGGAGCAGATCGGCCAGTTCCTCGACTACTGCGAGTCCGAGAACGACCCGCTGACCGCGGCGTTCCACGTGGCCGCCTGCCTGGGTTTGCGCCGCGGGGAGCTCTGCGGTTTGCGCTGGGAGCACATCGACTTGGATGCCGCGGCCGTGACGATCCCGTCGAAGCAGGGGGCGACGATCATCGCCGTCGGAGGGAAGGCGCGTCTGTCGAAGCCGAAGACCAGGCGGTCGGCCCGGACAGGTGTCCTCGACTCCGACGCGGTGGAGGCACTGCGCCGCTGGCATTGCCGGCAGGCTGCGCAGAAGCTCGCGATGGGTGCCGGTTGGATGGACTCCGGGTTGGTGTTCACGCAGGCGGACGGGTCAGCCTGGCATCCGGACACCGTGTCGAGCCGTTTTGAGACGCTGTCCCGGCACGCGAAGCTTCCGAAGACCCCTATCAAGAATCTTCGGCACAGTAGTGCCACGCTCGGTCTGGAGTCCGGGGAAACCTTGAAAACGGCACCGGGTGGCATGAAATCGGTAAGGGACATATGACGGTGTCGCGCACAGCGCGACACCGTCCAGGATTGCCGTCCCCACGCCCGTGGGGGTGATCCGCATGTTTCGTAGTCGTAGTCGTAGTCGTAGTCGTAGGCCAGCCGGCGGGGCGTGGCCTGCACCTGGCGGCGGGTCGCGGGGTCCATGGCCGGTAATCCGCTGGCCGGGTCGCTGTTGTCAGTCATGGGACGCACTTCTCGAGGCCGATCGGGTGGACGGTACGGTGCCGTCAGGTGGGGCGGTGCCGTTGGCGCTGCCGGGGTGGGCGACGACGACGTCGGCCGCGGCGGCGGGCGTGAGCTGCGGGTAGAACAGGTGGATCAGTCCGATCCCGATGAGGCCACCGACAATCTGGGCGGCGATGAAGCCGGGAGCCGACGCCGGCGCGATCCCGGCGAAGGAGTTGGAGAACATCCGGCCGACGGTGATCGCAGGGTTGGCGAACGATGTGGACGAGGTGAACCAGTACGCCGCGCCGATGTAGGCACCGACCGCGGCCGGCGCCCGCTCGGAGCGGCCGGAGCGGGCCAGGGAGAAGATGACCAGCAGCAGGCCGGCGGTGGCCACGATCTCGGACAGCAGATGCGGCCCGGACGCCCGATGGTGAGTGGCGATCGACACGGCCGCCCGGTCGAACATCAGGTTCGCCAGCACGGCCCCGGCGGTGCAGCCGGCGACCTGGGCGGGTAGGTAGGCGGCCACGTCTCGCCACGACAACCCGCCGAACACGGCGTCGACGGCGGAGACGACGGGGTTGAAGTGCGCGCCGGACACCGGTCCGACCATCAGGATGATCGCGAACAGGCCGGCGGCGGTGACCGCCGCGTTTTCCGCCAGCTCCAAGCCGGTCTGGTTCGGGCTGAGCTGCTGCGCGGCGATCCCGGAGCCGATGACGAGGGCGGCCAGCAGCATGCTGCCGACCGCCTCCGCCGCGAGTCGCCGCGCGAGCGCTGGCTGCCGCTGTTTTCCCGACATCACGTGGTCAGACGCTCAAGCCGGACGCGAACCCGATGGTCAGAACCTCACCCGCGTCGGTGCTCTGCGGGCCGCAGACCGGTCCGCAGTCGCACGCCGACCCCGGCCCTCCCGCAGCGGCGTCTCCCGCAGCGGCGTCGGGCAGGGTTCCCGCTCGGCCTTCCTCGGCGTCGGCCAGGACGGTGTACACCTCCCACGGCGCTCCGTCCGGGTCGTCGACCCACACCTTGTCCTGGACCGCATAGCAGCAGGTCGTGCCCTGTTCGGTCGCCGTGGCCATGCCCAGGGCGGCGAGTCGGCCGGTCGCCGCGGTCACCTCGTCGGGGGTTTCCACCTCGACCCCGAGGTGGTTGAGCGCCCCGGCGACCCCGCTGCCCCGGGCGTCCGGGTTCTCGATCAGCACCAGCTTCAGCGGCGGGACATCTACCGCGAAGTTCGCATACCCCGGCCGGCGCTTCGCCGGAGCGACCCCGAACAGCTTCGTGTAGAAGTCCACCGCGGCGTCCACGTCGGAAACGTTCAACGCCAACTGAACTCTCGCCATCACAGACCTCCAGACATCGACAAGCATCTATAGCACCTGTTCGGGGCCGAGGATGCGCCAAGGCATAGACCGCTGTCAATAGCTGAGGCATGCTGGATGCCATGACCACCAGCCCTGTTGCTTGCGTGCTGTTCGTCTGTGTCCATAACGCCGGCCGCTCCCAGATGGCCGCCGGCTTCCTGCGCCACCTCGCCGGTGACCGGGTCGAGGTCCGCTCCGCCGGCTCGCTGCCCGCCGAAGAAGTCAACCCCGCCGCCGTCGCCGCCATGGCCGAGGTAGGCATCGACATCACCGACCAGAAGCCGAAGGTGCTGACTACGGCCACGGTGCAGGCATCCGACTATGTGATCAGCATGGGCTGCGGGGACGCCTGTCCGATCTTCCCCGGTAAGGCATACCTCGATTGGGATCTCGACGACCCGGCCGGCCAAGGCGTCGACGCGGTCCGCCCGATCCGCGACCAGATCGAGATCCTCATCAAGGAGCTCCTCGCGCGCATCGACGAGGCCAGTCGGCGCTGAGCTTTCCGCTCGCCTGTCTTGAGATCAGCTGAGTTCAGGGTGGTCACCGGCCAGCCGACGGGGAACGGGAACTGTTCAACCCGGCGAGGGTGCCCACCACGCGCTATACCGATACCGGGGCACAGCCATTCCCTCCCCATGGGCTGCCACGACATGAGGTAAACGACCCGAGTAGACGCGGGGCTTGTGGACCGCCCGGTGCCTGGTGACGGGCACGCCGGGTACGGGGAGCGGGCCGGGGAGCGGGCCGGGGAAACGGAGCAGCGGCAACGCTGCCACCGCGCCCCGGTCCGACTCCACGTGGAGACGCTGCGCCGGCACGCCACAGGGCCCCAGGCGAGCGAGTTCAGCGGCGAGGACATGCGTGGCTGGTATCTGCCGCACGACGTGCTTGGCGTCGAGGGCGAGCAGGTCCTCCCTGACCACTTCACGCTCCACCGAACCGTCGCTACGACCGTTTGAACCCGCCCTCCGGACAGTCCCGTCAGCGTCTCACGCAGCAGTATTTTGTCTGCTTTATGAAGATCTGAGCGGGTTGCGTGCCCGGCTGGAACGGCCGATTTTTATGTTGCATCGCTTCTTATTGTTTTTGTTTTCCCACCGATGCTCGATTGTAGATCAAGCGGTGGATTTTTTTTATTAAAGTTTCTGGCTGTATGGTTCGGGCATGTGCGCTGCGACGGTTGCGGCCATGCGCAAGGGGGGAAACGTAACCCTCAGCGCCCTGGCTGACGAGCTTGGTTCGGTCTCGGTCATTCTTGAATGGGCTGCTGAGAAGGGGCATCGGCTTGACGCGGATATGAGCGTGCTGCTGCTTGGGGATGACGGGAAGGTCCGGTCGAACGACGACTTCGTCTTCTACAACCAGCCGTCCGGGGCAGGCGGGGCGGTCAGGCTTCGCGGCAAGACCTCCGCTGCCGGGGAGCGGCACACGGCCTTCACCGACGTCGTTGAGGTCGACATGGATGACGTCCCGGACAGCGTCGAGCGGGTGCTCTTCGCCGCCAGTTTGGACGGCGGTGAAGGTGATGGCTTTGGCCGGCTGGAGTACCTGCGGCTGCGGCTACTGCGGGGGGCTGACGCAGTGGAGCTGCTGCGGTACGACGTCACGGGTGCATCTACCGAGACCGCGTTCATGCTCGGGGAGGTCTACCGCCGTTCCGGGCAGTGGAAGTTCCGCGCGGTCGGCCAGGGATACGACACAGGCCTGGCGACCCTCGTCACCGAATACGGTGTCGAGGTCGACTCCGACGAGGAAGACAGCCCCGCACCCGGGCGAACCGAGCAGGTGGCGCCCGTAGGCGCGGATCCTGCGGACAGTGGCGGCACCACTGCCGGGGTAGATGCTCCCAGCGCTGCAGGTCCGCCAGATGTGTCCCGTCCGCCGGCCAACAGGAGGGAGCGGCGAACCCAGACGGTCACCACGAAGAAAAGCAGGTCGGCGCGGCGGCTGCCGGCGTCGAAGGCGAGAAGGCCCGATGCCGGGGAGGTAGAGCAGCGGTGGCAACCGGCGAGGCTGTTCCCCGTTGCGGGTATCGGTGGTGCGGCGGAGCAGGAACGGCGCGCGACGTCGGCGTTGCTGGCCGTCGTGGGTTCGGTGCGCGAGTTCGGTCGTGCTTTGACCACCCGCTTCGGGGCGCCGGCCGGCCAGGTCGAGACGTTCATCGAGGTGCCGTTCAACCGGGGCGACGACCCCTACGTGCCGGACGGCCTGATCAGAGTGGCCCGGGGGCAGCGATCGTGGACCGCGCTGGTCGAGGTGAAGACGGGCACTGGTGAACTCCGCTCGGGGCAGGTCGAGGCGTACCTCGACATTGCCCGGGAACAGCGGTTCGACGCCGTGCTCACCATCTCCAATCTGATCACGACGGCAGACGAACGCCATCCTGTCGCGATCGACGGGCGGAAAACGAAGAAAGTCGGCGTCTACCATCTTTCGTGGGCGGAGATACGATTCCGCTGCCAGCTCCTGATCGAGACTAGCTCGGTGGCGGACGCCACCCAGGAGTATATCCTCGGCGAGTTTCTCCGGTACCTCGATCACGGGCGTTCCGGGGCGGAGACGTTCGACGACCTGGGACCTCACTGGGTGGCGGTGAGGGACAGCGTGTCGGCGGGCACGCTGCGACCCACGGACAAAGGACTGCCTTCCGTCGCCGAACGCTTCGACCAGTTTGCCCACTGTCTGTGCTTACACCTGGGTGGGCTGCTGGGTATCGAGGTCATCTCCCAGGTGAACCGCCGTGTGGACGCGACGCAGCGGCGGCAGATGTTGGCCGAGGAGCTGTGCGGGAACGGCACCCTATCTGCGATGCTGCGGATCCCCGGGGCGGTCGGTCCAGTGACCGTCACCGCGGATCTGCGTGCGGGCCGGGTCGTGTGCTCGGTAAGCATTGACGCACCTCGCCAGGGACGCCCGCTCACCCGGGTGAAGTGGATGGTGAGGCAGCTCGGGGATGCGAACGGAAATCTGCGGGTCGAATCGTTCGACCAGGGATCGCGGGAAGCAGCCCGAGCCGAGCTTCTCGCCTTGGTGCGCCAGAAGCCGGACATCCTGGTCACCGATCCGGGATGTGAGATCAGGGCCTTTCGTATTTCCTTGAGCGCTCCCCTCGGGACGAAACGCAGTATCGGGAAGGGCACGTTCGTCACCTCGGTGGTGGACACGCTGGAGAAGTTCTACGAAGAAGTGGTGCAGAACCTGCGTGAATGGCGTGACTCCGGCGAGGCCACTTCGACGTAAGTGTTCGGTGATGCCGTGGAGGGCACGCGGAGAGCCCGGCCGGTGTGTGCCGGTCGGGTGCGCGTCGATGATGCGGGATTAAGGCGCGGGTCCGTCGTGGGCGTGACGGTCGGGCGGGTCGGTGTCGGCGGGGCTGCCGCCGGCGTCCTCGGGGGCGGGCAGCCAGACGAAGAACTGTTCCAGCGCCTTGCCGGCGGGAGCCTTTCCGCCGGCTGCGGCGCAGGCGTTCAGGTAGTCGGTCAGGTAGGCCAGGGGTTCGCGGCCGTTGCGTTCGGCGGTCGCGGTGATCGTCCAGACCCGGGCGGCCAGGTGCGCGGCCCATTCCGCCTGCGCGCCGTAGTAGTTCTTCCGGCCGACCACCGGGTTCCCCAACGCCCGCTCAGCCGGGTTGTTATCGAGCGCGACGTCGGGGAAGTCGCGGTGGCGGACCAGACCGTCCCATTCCCGGTCGAGGGTGGCCAGGACCTTCTTCGCCGCCGGGTGCAGGCTGTGATGGAACTTACCGCCGTCACGGAGGGCATGGGCACGCTCGTCCGCGAGGCCGCGGCCGACTGGGACGGCACCGAGCCGATCCGGCTCCTCGCCTGATCCGACGCTCAACGTCGTGAAGCTCTCGGGCGGGGATGGTGCGTTGTCGACCCCTACCGGTGTACGCGTTGCCATTCCGATGGGGCAGGTGCGCCGGGTGAGGTGGCCAACGGTGCCGGCGTGGCGGCGACCCGTTGTCGATAGGACGACGGCGTCTCCCCGCAGTACTGGGCGAAGGCGCGGGCGAAGGCGCTGCCGCTGTCGAAACCGACGGCCGTGGAGACCTCCAGGACCGACTGCCGAGCGAGGTGTTCCGCGAGCACTCGCTGGCCTGCTACGTCACCGACCCCACGTCGCTCAAGCTCCGTCACGAGATCGGGATCGACATCATCGCCTGGGAGTGCGACTATCCGCACTCTGACTCGATCTGGCCCGACGCTCCGGAGTTCGTCCTCGCTGAGTTGGTCAACGCCGGCGCCGACGACGAGGACATCGACAAGATCATGTGGCGGAACGCCTGCCGATTCTTCGGCTGGGACCCGTTCGTGACGGTGCCGCGGGAGCGGGCAACCGTGGGCGCCCTGCGGGCGTCGGCGGCCGATGTCGACACGTCCATCCGCTCCCGGAAGGAATGGGCGCGGCTCTACGCCGAGCGGCAGGCCGACAGCCGGCCGGCGCCGGGGCAACCGGCACCAGCGATATAGGGCCTGCCGGTCGACGTGCTCGCGTTTCCCATGTTTCCCATGCGCTCCACCCGCCGGCTGGCGGTCGATACCCGGCGGTCGGCGCCTTTTCACCTGGATCGCCCGTGGAGAGGATGCTTCTCGTTGTCGTACAGCAGCGTTTTTGATGATCGGGAGAATCTATGACCATCGGGGTACCGCCATCGACATCCCAGGGTTTGCGCGTCGGCTCGCCGCCGCCGTTCGACGCCGAGCTGGCGGCGGCGCTGGAGGCCCTCGGGGCTTACCTGCCGTCGTCGGTGACGCCGGAGATGATTCCGGGGTTTCGCGAGGCCATGGGCGGGATGGTCATGGCGGACGAGGAGCTGGCGCGTGGTGGCGCGTTCGACGTCCAGGACGTGGCGGTGCCCGGTCCGCCCGGAGCGCCCGACGTGTCGCTGCTGGTGTGCCGACCCGCGGCGGCCAGCGCGCCGTACGCGGCGTTGTACTACATGCACGGTGGTGGAATGATCATCGGCAACAATCGGCTGGGTGTCCCGGAGACGCTGGACTGGGCGCAGGAGCTGGGCCTGGTCGTGATCTCCGTGGAGTACCGTCTTGCTCCCGAGCATCCCCATCCGGCGCCGGTGGAGGACTGTTACGCCGGGCTGCTGTGGACGGCCGCTCACGCCGCCGAGCTGGGCGTCGACCCGGCTCGGATCGTGATCGCGGGTAGCAGCGCGGGCGGTGGGCTGGCCGCGGCGTTGGCGCTGCTCACTCGGGACCGTGGCGGCCCGACTCTGGCCGGGCAGATGTTGCTGTGCCCGATGCTCGATGACCGTAACGACACGCCCTCCGCCCGGCAGATGGCGGGGCGGGGCGTGTGGGATCACACCGCCAACGCGACGGGCTGGTCGGCGCTGCTGGGCGCCGATCGCGGCGGCCCCGACGTCTCCCCGTACGCGGCGCCGGCGCGGGCCGATGACCTTTCGGGGCTGCCGCCGGCGTTCGTCGACGTCGGTTCGGCGGAGACCTTCCGGGACGAGGACGTCGCCTACGCGACGCGTATCTGGCAGGCCGGTGGTGTCGCCGAGCTGCATGTATGGCCTGGCGGTTTCCACGGGTTCGACATGCTGGCGCCGCACGCCGCGGTCTCGCAGGCCGCGAAGGCGGCGAAGCTGCTGTGGCTGCGCCGGCTGCTTGCCGGCTGAACCGGCCGCGGGCAGGCTGAACCGGCCGCTTACGCCGTATAGATCAGACGGCGTAAGCGGCCATCAGGCCCGGTCGGGTGCGTAGGGGTGGCCGGGTGGGTACCAGGTCTCCGCGATGACGGTGATGTCGCCGACGGCGACGCGGCGGCGGTCTTCGTCGGCGCAGGCCTGGGTCGAGTGCCGCGGCGTGCTACGGCAGGAAGTCGGTGATGCTCAAGCCGGACTGGCCGACGATGGACCGGAAGGTTCCGATGCGCATGTTCTTGCGTCCCATGGGGACAATCACGGTCCGGCCGGGCGGCCCGTCGTGCCGGTATTTCCGGTGAGAGCCCTTCTGTCCAGCAAGGCGGAAGCCGTGCTTTTCGAGGATTTTGCAGATTTCCTCAGAGGATGGCGTGTTAGGCACTTTGCAGCGTCAGCTTCGCCACCTTCGCCTGGTAGACGGGATGTGTCTCGATGGCGTCGCCGTCCTCGAAGAACAGTTCCAGGGCCTCCTGGACGTTGGCGAGGGCGTCATCCTCGGTGTCGCCATCGCTTGCCACGTTGACTTCAAGACACTGCGCGACAAAGCCGTCGTCCTCGTGGTAGACGACTACTGTGAGCTGTCGCTCTGCCATCGTTCGATGTGCTCCCATCGTCTTGTTCTCGATTACCGAGCGCAATTTTAGCAGAACGGAAGGTGTTTATCAATTGACGCGATGGTGTTGGTGTTCCGCCGCACCTGTGATGGTGCGGGCCATCCCACCGAAGACAAGGTTCTGGAAGGGCGCGACAGCCTTCCAGTAAAGGTGGCCGGCCAGTCCGTGCGGTTCGAAGACCGCCCGTTGCCGGTAGAGCGAGCCGCCGGGGGTGGGGGTGGCGGACATCTCGAGCCAGGCACGGCCGGGCACCGCCATCTCTGCGCGCAGTCGCAGCAGGTGGGGCCGTTGGATGTGTTCCACGCGCCACCGGCCGTGCGTACCGGCGACAGCCTCGATGGCCTGCCACAGCGCCCCCGTATCGGCCCGGGTGCCGCGTTCACGGACGTCCTCGTACACCGTCCCGCCCGACCAGCTCGGGTCGGTGGGTAGTGGGTCCGAGGGTGCGCGCGGCGTCGAGGTGCCCGACCAGCGGGTGGGCACCGCGGCCTCGCGAGTCCTGGCCAGTGCCAGGTCGACGGCCCGCTCGTAGCCCGTCAGCCCGTCGGGCGGGTCCGGGATCTCGTCGGTGATGTCGCGGTCGCGGCAGACCACCTCGTGGATGACGGACTCGATGAGCGGGACGGCGATGCTGCGCGGCACCGGGGTGACCAGGTTGACCCACTGCGCGGACAGCCACGGGGTGAGCAGCGGTACCGGGAGCACCAGGCGCCGCGGCAGGCCTGCGATCTCGGCGTAGCGGTGCATCATGTCCAGGTAGGTGAGGACGTCGGGACCGCCGATGTCGAAACCCCGGTTCACCGTGCCGGGGAGGAGCTCGGCGGCGTGGGCGAGGTAGTGCAGCACGTCGCGTACCGCGATCGGCTGTACGTGGTTGTGCACCCATCGCGGGGTGACCATCACCGGGAGTCGTTCGCTGAGGTAGCGCAACATCTCGAAACTGGCCGATCCAGAGCCGATGATGATCGCTGCCTGCAGGACGACCGTGGGCACACCCGAGTCGAGCAGGATCCGTCCGACCTCCGCCCGGGAGGCCAGATGCGGGGACAGCCGCTGGCCGGTGGGGCTGATGCCGCCCAGATAGACGATCCGTCGCACCCCGGCCGTGCGGGCACAGGTGGCCACGGTGTGGGCGGCGGCGCGGTCCAGCGTGACGAAGTCGCGCTGGTGCAGGGAGTGCACCAGATAGTAGACGACGTCCTGTCCAGCGAGGGCCGTGGCGACGCCGTCGGCGTCGGTGACGTCCGCGGCCACCACGTCGACCTGGTCGCGCCAGGGCACGTCGGCCAGCGTGCCCGGACTGCGGGCCACCGCCCGTACGGCATGCCCCCGGCCCACCAGCTCCGGTACCAGCCGGCCGCCGATGTAGCCGGTCGCTCCCAACACCGCGCATCGCACACCCTGATGCTTCCCCCGCGAGGGCCGGCGGATGTCGCCCAGCGGTGGGTCGGCGCGGGCGGCGGCGGCCGCCGCCTGCCGATCCCTTCATCCCAGGAGCCCGGATACGAACGGGGACGGGTTGGCGTCACCTCAGTGGGCACCTCAGACGTCACCTCAGCATGAAGAGCTGCCTCAGGCGTGCCTGAATGAGCGGTAGGCCGACGGTGGATACATCGTAGTGGCCCGCCCCCTCAAGGACGGCCAGATTGATGTCGTTGCCGTTGGCCACCATCTTGTTGACGGTGTTGTAGGTGACAGAGCTCGGGCTGGTGATGTCATCGGTGCCGTACAGCCAGAGGACCGGGCCCGGCAGCGTTGAGTTCTCGAGCCGCCCCTGGTTCTGGTCGAAAAACCGGGTGTTCTCTGGAAGCGAGTTGGCTGTCTCGCCGTGGATCCCTGGATAAGAGTCCAGGCGATGGGAGGGAGCGGCGTTCAGGTAGTTCTGGATATCATGCCGGACGAGGGCGTTCAGGTCCGCCAGGCATGTCTGCCAGTTCTGCTGGTAGAACCTCAACATATTGGGACCGTAGATCTGGGCCGGGTCGACGTGGTAGCCTGCATAACGTTGGGTCTTCGTGAAGTAAATGGTTTCCGCGTTGGCAAAGACCAGCTGGTCGATCTGACGGCCCGTCGGCTCATATCCAAATTGAGAGGCATCGACAATATCACGCCACAGGACCCTGTTCATGGCGCGAATATCCGGAACCGGGGCGATGGCGATGGCGCCGCGATACTCCAGGTCGGGATCAGCTTTCTTGGCCACGTTGGAATAATAAGCGGCGGCAAGCGATGCGAAGCCCCCTTCCGACCACCCGGCCGACACCCATTGCCCGGACAGTTTGCTACCAAGATCTCGTTGCGCGGCGACAGCAGCGAAGATCATCGAATTCCCCGCGCTGGAAAGGTGATAATAGCCGTGGCCGGCCCTGACGCCGTCGGCCACGGGACCCAGTCCTTCGTAGTCCGGAGCGACGACGGCAACGCCCATCTTCAAGACGGCTGCCAGTAGGGTGTCGTTCGGCCCGTCAACCCATGTGTTGTGTTCCTGGAGCTGGACGCTCGGCGCACACTCCGGTGCCCGTCCGACGGTTCCGTGACCCCAGACGACAAGGGGCCAGCCGTGTGGCGGTGGTGACCCGGTGGGAACAAAAAGCATGGCCGTCGCATTGATCTGTTTTCCCTGGATGCCCGGCATGTGGTAGGCGAGCAATGTGCCCGTAGCCACACTGGATATTACCGGGGGCACGTTTCGCAGGGATGTGGGAGTACCGACGACGTCTCCGTCGCCTGTTGTACCCCCGGAGCCGCCGGCGCCCGCCGCGGGCGCGACAAGCCCACCGGTGAGGAACGCAACCAGCAGCAATACGACCGCGGATCTGCGCTGCCGCTGTAGGAACGCCATCCGGAGAAATCCCCGTCGGCCCGACGTCTTCGGGCGGCAGGCGCGGGTGGACGGCCTGTGCGGCGGAGTGCTTTCAGCTGTCTCGATCACGTCTAAAACCCACCTTCGTCCCGCTCTGCGGTCACCAGTCAATAGCGATCGATGTCGGTAGGCCTGCGTTCCCTGATAAGGATAGGAAATGCAGTCTGCTTCCGCATGCTGAGAGGCAACTTTCCGTAGCTGTTCATCCACACATGAGTGTGTTCGCGGAGCGCGACGATGCCGGCGGGTGGGGTCGCCCGCTCATGATTGACCCGGCCGGGACCGCGTCGACCCATGACGCGGCGGTGTGGTTCGAGGATCGCGGGTACGCGGGGCCCGAGCACGCACCTCGCCACATCGCTCCCCATCCATCGCTTCGCGATGCACGCACCCCAGCCCCGCTCCTTGATCCACGTCACTATTGTCGGGCGCTCTAAAAAGCATGATCGCGCGATCGTCGGCCACGGATGGTTTCCCGATATTGCTTCTTGGTAGCGTGCTGGTTAGCCTTCAGGCGTCTGGGGTGGTAACGGTGTGCGTGCCCATGGAAGGGGCAACGAAGTGACGGCGAGTGTCTTCGGATGCGATCCCGAGGTCGCCCGGCAGGTGTCCGGTGAGCTGGCAGACATTCGCGCTGCGCTCTCCTCGCTCGGTGCCGCTTTCGACGGTCTGCATGGTCAGACGGGGTCGGGCGAGGTGGAGACGGCCCTGCATCATTTCGTCAGCCAGTCGTCTGACCGGCGTGAGTCGCTGGACAAGTTGCTGGAGCGGGCGTCCGGCCTGCTGCGTGGCCTGGCAGACGGGGTATCCGCGGCGGATTCCGGCCTCGCCGGAGTGTTGCCGCCGGCGGCACCCACGGTTTTGGTCGCTGCGTCTCCTGACGCCGGCGTGACCGCGTCGCCGGTGGCGGCGGGCGGTGCGGTGTGAGCGGCACCGGCACCGGTGCCCCGACCTGGTTCACCCTTCGGGTGCCCCGCTCCTGGTTTGAGTTCGACGTGTGGCGCGCCAGCCGTACCGGTGACCTCGCGCGTCTGGTCGACGAGCGGATCGCGCAGTTCCCGCAACTGCGGCCACATCGTGCGGCGCTGCTCAAGCTGCTGCGGGAGGTCGCTGAACGCGCGGAGCGGCAGGGGGCTGTGTATTGCGCGGCCACAGCCGAACTGGTGGA
The DNA here is from genome assembly GCF_963555845.1 of Protofrankia sp. Cas8. Classification (NCBI taxonomy): domain Bacteria; kingdom Bacillati; phylum Actinomycetota; class Actinomycetes; order Frankiales; family Frankiaceae; genus Protofrankia; species Protofrankia sp. Cas8. The sequence continues at coordinate 15,066 of NZ_CAUVXI010000088.1, forward strand.
CGGTTCCGACGGTCTGGTGGCCAGTGTGATGGTGTTCCACACCGACGGCATGGCGACCGGCGCGGACAACACGGCCGAGGCGATCGCGGGTCAGATCATCGCGGTGGCACCGACGGTTCGGAGCTCTGCGTGGCGTACCGTGACGGTCGTCGAGATGCCAGCCGGCCGGGCTGTGCGTACGCGTGGGGTTGAGCGGTCGGAGCCGGACGGGGTGCCGATCGACGGCGTCATCATGCAGACGCTCATTCCCGTGCCGGCCGGTCGCGGTGTACTCAATGTTGTTCTGAGCAGTCCGCATGTCGACATCGCCGAGGAGTTATTCGAGCTGTTCGATGCCATCAGTGACACGTTGGCGTGGTCGCGGGACCGTCCGGAGCAGTTGTCCACGGCACGTTGAGGTCGCACGGTCATTTCGTCAAAACGCCGGCGTGCTGAACATGGTGGCGAGGTTGGTCGCCGCCACCATGTTCAGCACGTTCCCGCAACGCGGGGAGCTCATCCCCGCTGGAATTACGCCGTGCTGTGCCAGCCAGGACGCCAGCCAGGACGCCAGCCAGGACCTGGCCGGCTAGGACTTGAAAGCCTCATTCCGGGCGATGACGCCGATGTCGGCCTGGTCGGTGAACAGCCCGTCGATGCCGGCCTTCAGATATGTCACCTGCTCGTCGATCCCCCGACCGAAGTCGCTGAGGTTCGCGCCGCGCCGGTAGTCCACCGGCAGGAAGTTGTTCTCCGCCCGGAAGGTGTACGGGTGCAGTACCAGCCCCGCGGCGTGCGCGTCGGGGACGAGCGAGGTCGGCGTGCCCAGCGTTCCGTCCGCGGCCCGTGGGATGATCTGCGTCTTGTCCGGTCCGATTCCGTTCGCGTAGCTTGCGATCTGTCGCAGGCCGGCCGGCGTGGACAGGTCCGCGTAGGTCCGCGGGTCGCCGGCGTCGATCAGATCGAACGGAGCGCCGCTAGCGCTGAGTAGCTGCACCGAGGGAGCGCGCAGGCCGAGCGTACGCAGCTGGCGCAGGCTCCCCGTCTCGAAGGACTGCACGAACACCGGGGCGCCGCGGTGGTTCAGGCCGTATCGGTTCAGGAGGTCCAGGAGGCGCTGCTCGAGGGGAAGACCGGCTTTCTGGAAGTACGTCGGGTGCTTGGTCTCGGGGTAGACGCCGAGCTCGCGGCCGAGTTCCCGGGACAGGCGCTGGCGTAGCTCGAGCAGCTCGACGAAGGTCGGGACCTCGAACCGGCCGTCGTACATCGTGTTCTCCTGCCGGAAGGCCGGCAGCCGCTCCTTGGCGCGCAGGGTCTTCAGCTCAGCCAGTGTGAAGTCCTCGGTGAACCAGCCGGTGACCGGCGTGCCGTCCAGCACCTTGGTCACCTTGCGGGCGGCGAACTCCGGGTGGTCGGCGACGTCGGTGGTGCCGCCGATCTCCGGCTCGTGCCGGCAGACCAGGACGCCGTCCTTGGTGGGCACGAGGTCGGGTTCCATGAAGTCGGCGCCTATCCGCGCGGCCAGCTCGTACGAGGCGAGGGTGTGTTCAGGGCGGTAGCCCGACGCGCCGCGGTGCCCGATCACCAGCGTCCGATGGCGCTCGTGGCCCCCGAATTCGGCGGCTGACGCCGATGATGTGCCGGTCACCCCGGTAGCGGCGACCAGGGGGGCTGCTGCGATGCCCGCAATCACGGTACGACGGTCCACGAGTCCTCCAGCGCAACGGCGGCGACCCTCGCCGACGGCGCGCTTGTGCAGCAAACCGATGGGAGAAAACGATGGAATGGACCGCATCTTATCCATCGCTGTCGATCAGCTATCGAGTTGGTGAATCCGCTGACCCTGGCAGTTTTTGATCTTTCCTCAAGATCGTCTGTGTCCACATTTCTGTCGTCACGGGTTGAAAACTCGGTGGCTGCCTGATATTTGTCGGTTGCCATGGTCAGTATTGACCATTATGGCTGTGGTGAGGTGTGGGATAGCCTCGGGTTACGTCCCGACAATCGGGAACCCGGGCTCCGCGGTTCACGGCCACACAGCGAAGATCGCATAGTTTCAGCTGTGGTGGGTGGATTCTTGTTCATGTTCTCCCGATAGCACTCCAGTCAGACTTTTGTGATCAGTCGAGCTGGTGGTCCTGCCGTCGGCAACGGCTGGTCTTGGTTGTTGTCCTGGTGGCGTCGTCGCCTGGAGCATCGGTCACGTGGTCAGGCTGATTTCACCACGGGGAGAGCGGGTTGACGTCGAGCAACAAGGGGTTTTTGACCGCGAGGTTCGTGAAATCGGACTGCAGCGAGGTGCCGATCGCGACGGCCTCATCCGGGTTGAGGCCCTTGTTCGGTTCCTCACCGCCGGCGAGTTCGCGCACCAGGTCGACCACGGCCGGGGTCGTCCGGGAGCCCTCGGCATTGGCGATTACTGTGGGCTCGCCTCCCTCGGCGGTTGCGGTCGGCCCGTTGCGGGCGGGAGCGCCGTCAGGCGGTAGCCGGCCGAGCACGAGTGGATGGTTGACATACATTTTCTGCCCGAAAACTGGCACCTCCTGATGTCTTCCTTCCACTCGTCGCACCGAAGGGAATGCGGATCAAGGAGTGGGGTTGCGGTGGATGCGTTGCGAGGCGCGAGGAGGCCCGGGTAGCGGTGCTCTACGCGGCCCACTCCACTCCTTGATCTACACCCTATTGCCGGGCGCTCCTATCCCCGCTGGGCTTGCGCGGCGCGTGGTAACAGGCGCGGTCACGGCAATGAGCCGGCTGCGGGCGGTGCTGCCCAAGCCCAAGTCGGTCAACCCCACCGCCCGGCGGGATGTCGAGCAGACCGTTCCGGTCAATTTTTCCGATCAGGTATCCGAGTCCTTCGCGAGCTGGTCCGTGGCAGATTGCCCGGCTTCGGTGCAGCGTCGCAGGAAGTCGACGACGAGGTCGATCTCGTCGTCGCTGTAGTTCTCAAGGATCCTGTCCAGCGAGCGGTTCATACCGTCGTACAGCCGGAAGATGTCGCGCTGCTTGTCGGGCACACCGCGTATGAGCACGGCACGCCGGTCGCTCTCGACCCGGTCGCGCACGATCCAACCGCCCCTCTCGAGGCGGTCGAGAATGCCGGTCATCGTGGCGAGGTGCACACCGACGCGCCGTGCAAGAGCGCTCGGGCTGATCGGGCCGTGGCGCGTGATGACGTCGAGACAGTCGAAGTCAACATCTTTGATCTCTATCCGCGAGCCCACCCGGTGATTGAGCACTGCCAGTTCGATCCGCAGCTCGCGC
>NZ_CAUVXI010000088.1:18391-20194 GCF_963555845.1 Protofrankia sp. Cas8
AGGCTCAGCTTGGCCTCGGCGATCCGCCGGCTCCGGGTTCGTCCTCCCTCGCCAGACGCCGATCCGTCAACACCTCGCGCTGTCAAGCCCCCTGACCTCCCCACGTTATGCTATCGTTTTCGTACCATACGAGATTCGTAGTACTAGATCGCGACCCGCGCCCGAGGGTCAGGAGGAGCGTAACCATGAGGATCGTCGTCTTCGGGGCCAACGGGTCGACCGGCCGACTGCTGACGGAGCAGGCGCTAACCGCCCGCCACGACGTCGTAGCGGTGACCAGGCGGCCGGCCGATTTCCCTGTCACGCACGAAGGACTGGACGTCGTGGAGGCAGACGTACATGACGCGCCGGCCGTTGATCGCGCGATCGACGGGGCACATGTCGTGCTGTCGACGCTCGGTGTGCCCTTCACGCGCAAGCCGATCAGCGTCTACAGCGACGGCGTGCGCACCATCGTCGCCGCGATGGCCAAGCACGGGATCAAGCGACTGGTCGTGGTCAGCTCGAGTGCCACCGAGCCGCACTACCATGCTGACGGCGGTTTCCTGCTGAACCGAGTCATGCAGCCGTTGCTCACTGCGACGATTGGCAAGACGACGTACGCGGACATGCGGCTCATGGAGGAACTCGTCCGCGCCAGCGACCTGGAGTGGACGATCATGCGCCCGTCGGGCCTGTTCGATGCTGTCGGGGTGACGAGGTACGAGCTTCACGAGGATCAGGCGCCGGGCGTATTCACCAGCCGCGCCGACCTCGCCGCGAGCTTGCTCGAGCAGGCGGGAAATGCCCGGTTCGTGCGTAAGGCGGTCGCAGTGACAACGCTCGAGGGCGCTCCCACACTGTTCCAGATGCTGCGCCGGGAGGCATTCAAGAGAGGCTGACGTTGGACGGACTGCGGCTCGTCCTGGAGACGATGTTCCCGGGAATGTGCAGGAACCGTGCGGGTTCCTGCACCGTCCACAGGGATTGTTCGACAGCAGGCACCGTTTGGCCAGGTCGAAGGGTGCCACGAGGCCGAACCCCAGCTCTGTTCCTTGATCCACGCTCGTGTTGTCGGGCGCGCGTACTCGTCTAGTGGATCAGTGCGGCGAGTTCGCCCCATTCCCGACGGGGGAGTGTTGTCGGGTCGGCGGTCAGGACCTGGAGGGCGACGTGGTCCGCGCCGGCATCGAGGTGGTCTTTGACTCTGCGGTGGATGTCGTCGAGGGTGCCCCAGGCGACGAGGGCGTCGATGAGGCGGTCGCTGCCCTGGCCGGCGAGGTCGTCGTCGGTGAAGCCGTGTCGGCGCAGGTTGTTGGCGTAGTTGGGGAGGCGGATGACGCGGCTGACGTTGGCGCGGGCGATGCGGCGGGCGTCGCCGGGGTCGGTGACGAGGACGACTTTCTGTTCGGGGATCAGAAGGGGTCCTTCGCCGAGGTGGCGGCGGGCGAATTCCGTGTGTTCGACGGGAACGGTGTAGGTGTGTGTGCCGCCGGTGAGTTCGGCGGCCAGCCTGAGCATCTTCGGTCCGAGGGCCGCGAGGATGCGGTGCAGACCGGTGGCGGGTGGGGCGCCGTAGTAGGGGGCGGCGTCCATGGCCGTGAGGTAGTCGCGGGTGACCTGGAGCGGGCTGGCCATCTGGTGGCCGTGGTGGCCGCGGTGGGCGATGGCGGGGGTGTGGCTGACGCCGATACCGAGCAGGAAACGGTCGGGAAATCCTTCGGTCAGGGTGCGCTGGGCGTTGACCATGGCGGTCGCATCGCGGGCCCACAGGTTCGCGATCCCGGTGGCGACGACCATGCGCCGGCTGGCGGCGAGTAGCAG